>NZ_JAYGHV010000412.1:0-13757 GCF_034932145.1 Spirulina sp. 06S082
AGGTTGAGCAATGGCGATCTTATGCTTGTGATGTTGCTGCTTCTTATGCGATCGCGTTACTTCAAAGTGGTGCTGTACCATTACAAAATTAATAATTGTTTATAGAAAGAGGTGGTTTGCGGTTTTTAAAAACTTGCAAAGGCGATATTGCAACCCAACTTACCCGACAGGCGATCGCAAAACGAGAAGAAATCCTGAAACATGACCAAAAAAGCAAGATCGGCTTAAAAAATGGAATATTTCGCAAAAATTTCTTGAAATTGCTGAGAGTCCGGATATTGTTAATTTGCCCTCTCAACTCATCACCTTCCCATTATGCAACTGCAACAAGTCCTCATTGTTTACAAAGCGAATAATATTGAGAGTAAACAATGGGCAGAAAAATGCGCCAAAGAACTCGAACAGTTTCAATGCAAAGTTCTCATCGGACCTAGCGGCATTCACGACAACCCTTACCCCGTCTTCCTCGCTTCTGCCCTGCAGCCGATCGATTTAGCTTTGGTGTTGGGGGGAGATGGGACTGCTTTGGCTGCAGCGCGCCATCTCGCCCCGAAAGGCATTCCTATCCTCTCGGTGAATGTGGGGGGGCATTTGGGCTTTCTGACGGAACCTTTTGAAGAATTTGAGGACACCGATCGCCTTTGGCAGCGTTTGTTAGGCGATCGCTATGCGGTACAAAGGCGCATGATGTTACAAAGTTATCTCTGGAAGGGCGATCGCATTAACCCAGAAATAGTCAGCGATCGCTTTCTCTGTTTGAACGAAATGGGCATTAAACCCGCCAGTATCGACCGGATGCCGACTTGTTTGTTAGAGATGGAAGTAGACGGGGAAATCGTCGATCGCTATCACGGTGACGGTTTACTGGTTTCAACGCCGACGGGTTCCACTTGTTACAATGCTTCTGCCAATGGTCCGATCCTGCACGCGGGCATGGAAGCACTCGCGGTAACTCCGATATGTCCCCTCAGTTTATCCATTCGTCCCATTGTTTTGCCTCCAAGGGCGATCGTTAATATTTGGCAGTCGGGAGATCCGGAATTAAGTACAAAACTCTGGATGGATGGGGTTTTAGCCACTTCTATTCTTCCCGAACAGCACATTTGCATTCGCATGGCGGACTGTTACGCTAAGTTTATTATTTTGCGAGAAAAGCACTCTTTTTATCAAACTTTACGAGAGAAATTACAATGGGCAGGGGCGAGGATTTGAGTGTCCCCACACCTCCTTCTAAATTTTAATCGCACTAGGTTCATTCGGAACCGCCGCAATACGACGACATCCCGACTCGGGCATTGCCCATTGATAGCGACATTCTTGAGGATTGCCCCAGCATAGCCCTATATAGAGTTCATTTAAAGTTGTATCCATTTCCGCCCATTCCGCTTCTTTTGCCAATTCTTCGACCATTTCTCTAGTCATTCGCTGTTGTTCTTTACCCAACAACCACAATTTTAAATTCTGACTATGTCGCCGCCAAAACTGCAATACTGATTCTTTCGATCCCTGTAAAATTTCCTTGTCTTCGGGAATAGCCGCGAGTTGATTGTGTAATTCGGGATAGGAAATACTTTCTTCTTTAAATCGACAAGTTCGCCAAATCAAACCGGAAACTTTGTATTGGTGTTGGTAATGGTGGATTTGTTCGCGAAATTCTCGATACGCATAGACTTTACTAATTTTATCGTGACCTAATACTAAGGAAAGAACGGGATCGTTAAAGCGTTCTTTCGCAGACAGTAAAACCCGATCGCCTTGCCAACCTGCTTGCATTTCGCGATCGAGAATAGAAATGAGTTGTTGGGTTGTATATGCCATCAGTCTCCTATCAATGAACAACGATCGGTGAATAATTATCAATGAGGAATGAAGAAAGAGAGGAATAGGAGAAAAAGCGATCGCATTTTCCAGCTAGAGAAAGGTAGTAAGGGGCTAAATATTTTTTTCTGTATCGGGAGATACTTTATCCTGAAATCGTGCCAGTAATTCCCCACGGGACAGTTGTAATAGTAATGGCGTAAATTCTTCGGAATCAAGACTGGCGATCGCCTTGACAATCGCAGCAAGTTCATCATCTAATATGTCAAAGCGAATGCGGAGAAGAGTTTGAATTAAATGGCACTTTACTTCTCGTGCTCCTTCTGCTTTGCCTTGTTGAAGTCCTTGTTGAAGTCCTTGTTGAAGTCCTTGTTGAAGTCCTTGTTGAAGTCCTTCTTCTTTCGCTTGTTGGCGAAGTTCTGCCATTGCCTCTTCGTACATTTGGGTTAAGGTCATAATTAACTCCCTATCGTCACGATCTAAGTTTTGGTCTTGGTTCTGTCGTTTGGCTAACAGAGAAATGAGTTCTTGTACTAATTTTATGACATTTTCTCGCAATCGGTTGGCTTTGGGCAAGGCTTCGAGTTCGCTAACGGCTTGTTTTTGTACGCTTCCTCGTCCTAAAAGTCTCAACCATAATGTTTCAGGGGTTTGTGGGAGTTGATGAATAACAATCAAAGCAGTTTTCAAACCGACTCCTAAAAAGTAAACACCTCCTTCCCAATTGGGTGTGGATGGGAGAGGATGAAAACGTTGTAGTAAATTGGCAGAGGCTGTCGGTGTGAGAATCCAGAGTTGAGGAAGTTGAGTTTCACCGAGAGGACTTTTTTTTCGTTTGGCCTCTCGTTCCAATTCTGCATGAAGGGTAAACAATTTCCCCATGCAAGCGCGAATATCACTATCGTTGACAGGGTTGCGGAAAGGTTCAAAAATGCCAGTTGTGGCGGTTAAGCGTCCGAGAAGTCCCAAATTTTCGCGATCGCGCGATCGCGGATCGGAGGGGGTAAATAACAGATCGACTTGACGGACTTCTGAGGAAATATCTTTACTGGTTTCCACTGTACCGAGAGGGGAAAGAAGTTCGGTTAAATATTGTTTCGCAAATTGATCGTGAATAAAGCGTGTCACTTTGTTTTTCCGATAATATTTTTGTTTCCTGTTACAATTTATACTAAATTAAACGTTCAATTGCAGCATAAACATTTGATTTATTTAACTCTTCTCCTAACACTTCTGATAACATTATCCGTCTTTTTCCGACTTGTCAAACTGAGAGTAGCTATATCACAATGAAACAGATATAGCAAACAATCAAAAAATGAAAAATACATTACGCAATCTTACTCTTGGTTTAACTGTTGGTACAATTGCGATCTTAACGATCGCAACTACAACTACCCAAGCTCAACCCAAAGCAGAATCTACTCCTGCTATTGCCCAAGCAAATTCTACTGTTACCTAAATTTCCAATTGCTTTAGTTTTTGCCAATCGGATTATAGCACCATTTATATTACAACCTTTTGGGTACGATGCCTGCGCCCAAAAGGTTCACGATTTAAGGATATCCTTCTAATTCCCATTCCTACCAATCGTATGATACAATATGTAAGAAGTACCGAAGTTTTCCAAGAACAGTAAAACCAGAGAATAGCAAAGACGAAGGCGATCGACAATGGCTGCAAAAGATTTATTCCATGATGCTGTCAAACAAGCACTCCAAAAAGAACAGTGGAAAATCACCGCAGATCCGCTAACCATTCGGATTGAGAAAGGCTGTACCATTAAACACATTTAACTCTTTTTTTCAAGAAAGATTTGTTCAAGAAGCAGTCAAACTTAATCAACTAAAATTAATTATTTACAATCCATATCAGGAGGAAATCATCAAATGGAAAGAGTAGAACATTATCGCAAATGTATTTGTAAATTGCTAACTGAAGAGTGTGAAAAAGGAGCAGAAAATACTGATATTGAAAGTCAATTAATTTTTGATCGGGAACGCGATCGCTACCTCTTATTAGATATCGGTTGGCAAGATCATGAGCGAATTTATGCCTGTTTTATCCATCTAGATATCAAAGAAAGCAAAATTTGGATTCAGCGTAATATGACTGAGGTGGATATTGCTGAAGAATTGGTTAATATGGGGATTCCTAAAGAAGATATTATTATCGGATTGCTTCCACCCTACCAGCGCCCTTATACTGGCTATGGAACAACGGGTTTAGCGACATCTGCTTAAGCGCGATCGCCTATTTTAATTCCCCTCAATATCTATTTTTCGTATTTTGTTACAAAATATTACTAAATCCAGCCTAAATAAATTAATTGTGCTAGTAAAACCTCTAGACCATTTTGGTGTACACTGAACTCGTTTTTGGTATTAAGTGTTAGCAAAACATGGATAAAGAACAGAGAAAAGCCTATTGGAGTGCTAATATCGCTTTAATTCGGAATCTTTTGATTGTTTGGGCGATCTCATCCATAGGGGCGAGTATCCTTTTCGTTAAAGTCCTTAATCATATTCGCATCGGAAACCTTCCTTTCGGATTTTGGATGGCACAACAAGGAACAATTTTTATCTTCGTGATATTAATCTTTATTTATGCCTTCCAAATGGACAAACTCGATCGCAAATATCGAGTCGATCGCGACACCTCTAGCCCAGAAGAAGAATGAAACGAACTGAATCTTCATAAACTTTAAAACCTGAAAACCATGACTGTAGAAGCGTGGACATTTTTGTTTGTTATTCTTTCTTTTCTCCTTTATACCTATATTGGTTGGCGATCGCGGGTACGAGATAGCAAAGGCTTTTTTATTGCCGAACAAGGTATTCCCGCCATTGCTAACGGTGCCGCAACCGCCGCAGATTGGATGTCTGCGGCCTCTTTTATCTCAATAGCAGGGTTAATTTCCTTCCTCGGTTATGACGGTTCGATTTATCTAATTGGAGGGACGGGAGGGTTTGTCCTCTTGGCACTTCTCCTCGCCCCTTACCTGCGAAAATTTGGGAAATATACCGTCCCAGATTTTATCGGCGATCGCTATTATTCTACCGCCGCCCGCTTAGTGGCCGTCGTAGCAGCAATTTTTGTTTCTCTCATCTACGCTTCTGGACAAATGCGGGGAGTGGGCATTGTCTTTAGCCGCTTTTTGCAAATTCCTATCGGTGCAGGGGTGGTCATCGGTATGATTGTCGTGGGTTTCTTTGCGGTTTTGGGAGGCATGAAAGGCATTACTTGGACCCAAGTGGCGCAATATACGGTTTTAATTATCGCCTATTTGATTCCCGCCTTCGCGATCGCCTGGATTCTCACCGGAATACCCCTCCCTCAAATCGCCTTCATTTTTAGTGATATTGTCGAGAAACTCAATGGAATTAGCGTCGATCTCGGCTTCAGCGAATATACCCAACCCTTCGCCAATAAATCTATGTTGGATGTCCTCTTCATCACCATTGCTTTGATGGTGGGGGCGGCGGGACTTCCTCATGTTATCGTGCGTTTTTATACGGTTTCTAGCCCTCGGGCGGCACGATATTCGGCAGGTTGGGCGCTGTTATTTATTGCCCTGCTATACTCAACAATACCGGCGATCGCCGGATTTGCCCGCTATAATCTCATTGACAGTTTGCACGGAAAATCCATCGAACAGATTCAAGAATTGGATTGGGCGACAAAGTGGGAAAAGACTGGTTTATTAGCCTTTGAAGATAAAAATAATAACGGACGCATCGAATTAACTCCCGCTAAAGAAAGCAACGAGATCGCCATCGATCCCGATATTATTGTTCTTGCTAACCCAGAAATGGCCAATCTTGCCCCCTGGGTAATTGCCCTCGTTGCAGCAGGAGGACTTGCAGCCTCCTTATCCACGGCTTCGGGGTTATTATTGGTGATTTCCAGTTCCATTGCCCATGATGTCTATTTTCGCATTGTTAACCCCAATGCGTCCGAGTCTCAACGTTTGATGGTGGGGAGAATTATGGTGGGATTTGCCGTGGCGATCGCAGGTTATTTTGGCGTAAATCCTCCCGGTTTTGTCGGACAAGTAGTTGCATTTGCCTTTGGGTTAGCGGCGGCCTGTTTTTTCCCTGCGATTATTTTGGGGATTTTTGATAAGCGGGCGAATAAGGAAGGTGCAATTTCCGGTATGGTTATCGGGTTAGCATTTACAGCTTTTTATATCATCGGCGTGAAATTCTACGGGATGTCTACTTGGATGTTTGGCATTTCGCCGGAAGGAATCGGTACAGTGGGGATGATGCTTAATTTTACCATTACCTTAATTGTCTCCCGTTTAACTCCACCGCCGCCGTTAGAAGTGCAACGATTAGTTGAGGATTTACGTTCTCCAGAACACGCACCGCCGGCATTAGCTGATATAGGTGAAGAACAGTCATAATTTCAGTACAAGCATTGCGCCCCCACCCCAGAAACCCAAATGTAGGGACGTAGTATGCTACGTCCCTACATTCCCTACAGCGATCGCAGCAATCCCGAGGAATTTTCTGCTATTATAACGAGCGATAAAACTTGTTTTTGCGATCGCACTGCCTTAAATTTATGACTCCTTCCGAATTATCCCCCGAATATGTTCACCAGCAACTTTATTGGCGTTATGCTGTCAAAAAGTTTGATGATTCCAAAACAATTCCCGATGAAGTTTGGAAAGTATTAGAACAAAGTCTTGTACTTGCCCCTTCTTCCTTTGGGTTGCAACCGTGGAAATTTTTTGTCGTTCGCGATCCTGCCATTCGCCAACAATTATTGGCACATTCTTGGGGACAAAAACAAGTCATTGAAGCCTCTCATCTCGTCGTTTTAGCCATCAAAAAAGATATTAACGCTGCCGATGTCGATCGCTATCTTCAACGCATGGCAGAAGTCCAAGAAACCCCCCTTGAAAACCTACAAGGATTTGGTAATGTCGTTAAAAATTTCCTCGAAAACCCCCCCTATCCCCTCGATATTAACGCTTGGTCAACCCGACAAGTTTATATTGCTCTCGGACAGTATATGACTTGTGCGGCTATGTTGGGAATCGATACTTGTCCGATGGAAGGATTTGTCCCCAACAAATACGATGAAGTATTAGGATTAACAGAAACGGACTATAAAAGTGTTGTTGTTTGTCCCGCAGGATATCGCGCCGAAGATGATAAATCTGCAGCCCGGAAAAAAGTCCGTTATGCTACCGAAGACGTGGTGCAGTATATTTAACCGATCGCGCTAATTTGTTTGTCGTGGGGGCATTTTGTTCAAGCAAGATTGCCCCTACTAAAATATAAAGATCGCCCTCATTTCTTATTTGCCAATGTGACTATAGAAGCCCGAGTTCATCATTCTCTACTGACTTTTTTACGCCGTCAAGGGCAACCCTACTGGCAGCATCATTTAACCATGGCGAGGTTGGTGGCGCGATCGCTGCGGTTGGGGCGATCGCTTCTCTTGCAAACAGGATGCACTACAGAAACCTATTGTTTTAGTTATCTCAGTTCGGCGTTACTCTGGGATAAAGCGGTTATTCTGGTTACTCCCCCCATCCTACAACAGAAATTATTACAAGATTGCCTGCCTCAACTCCTACAAGGGCTGGAAATTGACAAAGAGATACTCATTAGCGATCGCCTCCCTTCTGGCACCTTTAAGGGGCTTCTCCTCACCTCTCCTCAATCTTGGTTGCGCGATCGCCTTGACGCAGAAAACCGCTTCCCCGATAATATCCCTACCCTCATCGATCCTGCCGATGACTGGGAAGATTGGACGCGAGAGGAGTTAACTGTACAAATTCGCACGGAAGATTGGCAAGAATTAAGGGAAAGTTTGCCCGATCTCCAACCCCTCATTAGCCAAACCCGCGATCGCCTCTCCCAAAATTTATGCCAACGCCCTCACAACCCTCACAATCGTTATGCGATCGCCCAGGAAGATACAGAATTACTCGCAACTTTGTTTGCAGCGATATCCGGCGATCGCTGTCCTCCCAGATGGCAAAAGTTTTTAAAAACTTGGCAAAAGGAGGGAGAATTAAAATGGCTCTCTGCAACGAAAACGCGATCGCAATTTACCCTTAACATTGCCCCCATTGAAGTGGCAACCGTCCTCGAGAAAGTTTGGCAAAAACAGCCTATTGTCATCATGGGAGGGTTTCTCGACTGGGATGACAATGCCCCCATTTATCGCCAACAATTGGGGTTAGGTGACTTAACCTGCGTGCAGTTTTCCCCCCATCGTCAAAGCGAGTGCATTCAACTCTACCTTCCCGATCGCCTCCCTCTCCCCAATACCAAAGAATTTCAAAGCGCCCTTTTACAGCAAGTAGTACGTTTGTGTCGCGGAGGAATGCTTGGGCAGAATTACCACCATCGTCACCAACCAGAATGGATATCTGCAATGAAACGTCCCGCGATCGTTTTGGTGGAGGATACCCCCTTAAGAAGGCAAGTTGGTGCAACTTTAGCCGCAGAATTTGGTTCTGGAGTACAAGTTGAACAAACCAATATAGCATCCGATGGCATTTTAGTCAGTGGCTGGGAATTTTGGCGATCGCATCAAGATATTTTGCCCACTCCTCAACTCCTGATTATAGCAACTTTACCTTTTCCTTCTACAGAAAATCCTCTTGTTGCGGCTAGAGTCGCCTACTATAAAAATAATCGTCAGGATTGGTTTCGTAACTATATGTTACCCGTTGCCCTGCGAGAATTGCAGCGTGCAGTGTTGCCTTTAAGAGATGGTCGAGGGGTTGTTGCTCTCCTTGATAATCGCGTTAATCACCGCAGTTATGGTAACACTATTTTAGCAGCTTTGGAGCCTTTGGCAAGAATTAATTATATTGATTGGTGAGGCGATCGAGAGGGTTTGGAGACCAAACCCCTACGGGCGATCGAATAACTCTTGAAAACCTGCTTGTCTGCTTTCGGGAGATTCGTCGGTATAATTCCATAAACTCTCGTAGAAGAAGAAAGAGACTCCCGCAAGATGTTCTCTTCTCACGACATTAACTTGTTTTTTGATGCGATCGAAGGGGACAAAACGCTGTCTTAAACCGGTTAATATACCAATTCCTACGGGAATATGATTTTTAGCTTGTTGAATGGAAGAATGAGATAAATCGCGACGAAACTTATTCAGATCGCTGCGATATAGTTGAACGATTAACTCTTCAATTAAACCCATTCTTTCCCAAGTTTGCCAGTCGAGTAAATAGTATTCTAAAGAGAATTCTTGAGGATTGGGAGATAAAGAAACAATTACATTATTTTTGGCGGCTTTAATGGCAAAAAAGAGACTTTTCATATATTCGGTAATCTTATTAGCACGCCAGCGAATCCATTCTACATCTTTGTAATTATTAGCGGGAAAATAACCGTTGTGTTCTTGTCGATAGGACTTTACGGTATAATCATCGTAACCAAAATCAGAGGGATAGCCAAAATGATCGTCAAATTGAATCCCATCAATATCATAATTGCTAACAATTTCTACAATTAAATTCGTAATAAATTGCTGAACTTCTGGATGTAGGGGGTTTAACCAGACTCTCTCGCGTACTCCCCCTTCTAACCAAATATTATTACCATCAATGCGTTTGGTTAACCAGTCGGGATGTTTTCGGGCTATTTCTGAGTCTGCGGGTAACATGAATCCAAATTCAAACCAAGGAGTAACTTTCATCTTTTTCGCATGACCGATCGCGATCGCCTCTGCTAACATATCTCTTCCTTGCAAACCGGGTTCGGGATCGCGATCGCGGCCAATTTCTTGTTTCATCATTGCACTGGGATACAAAGTATATCCCCCATTCCAAACCGTGGGATAAAGAGTATTAAAATTTAAGGCTTGCAAACGAGAAATTGCGTTTTCTAGGTTTTTGTGGGAAAATAAAACATCGCTGTCAATGTTGGTTAACCATACTCCTCGTAACTCTGTATCGTAATTGCGATCGGGATGTTTCAAGAATGAAATAGGGAGTAAAGAACTATTGCTAATTAATTGTGTTTTAATTTCAGAAGTATTTTGTTTTGAATTGAATTGCTGACTAAATTCCGGATTATCTTTTTGATTATCTTCTTCTAAGAACTCGGGTGGAAGAATAAAATTATTGTTATTAATAACATATTGCGGCGGAACTAAACCAGAAGTCCCCGAGGTTTGACATAAAAAGGCCGCTATTTCTCCTCGACTTGCGAGGGATTTGGGTCTAAATTCACGAATTTGGGGGAAGTTAACAATTAATTCATTTTCCGCAGCCGTAGCAATAATTTCTCGGGCATAACCGGGAATATCTTCTACATCATTAAAATATCCTGATAAAATAAAATCCGCAGGTTGACTGGGTTGGTAAAGATTGAAACCCGAGGCGATCGCCACGACAACTTCAGAACGAGAAATATACTTGAGAGGTGCAAAAACGCGATCGGGATATCCAGATAAGAAGTTAGTCTCAAAAGATTGACCAATAGCCGTTGTTCCCCAATATCCTTCCGGAATATCTTTAAACTCTCCTTCTACATATCTTCTCACATCTGGAGCATTAGGAAAAGCAGCAACCAAAATATCGGCAAATTGTCCGCGAGTGACGGGCAAATTAGGTCGAAAGGTATCATCGGGAAATGTCTCCATTACCCCTTGTTTGACCATTTGTCGCACGCATTGTTGCGCCCAGTATCCCTGTATATCCGTGGGAAAATTGGGCAGGGTTTGAGAGGAAACGATCGCGGGACGCAAGGCGATCGCCATAAAGCTCAAACAAACAAGAATAATAAACCCTTTCCACTGTTTCAATCTGCGAAAAAAGTTCCCCAATAAGTTCATTTTCATCCTTTACTTTAACCCTCGATACGACGCACGTTTAAAACATCACTCATTTGGCGAATTTTATTAAAACTGCGATCGAGTTGAAGGCGATCGCGAATCTCAATTCCCAATGTAATTAAAGCTGGTTTTCCGGGACTGGTGCTAACCTCCGCTTGACAGACATTAATCTCATCATCGCTTAATCGTCCCAGAACATCTCGCATCACCCCAACGCGATCGAGAGTTTCTACCTGAATGTTAACGCGATAGGTGGGAGAACAACTTTTCCCATCCAGGGTATTCCAACTCACGGGAATGAGGCGATCGCCCGCCATTTTCTCGACATTTGCACACCCTTGACGGTGAATCGAAATCCCCCGCAGTTGGGTGACAACGCCAATAATCGCTTCTCCTGGAATTGGACTGCAACAGCCTGCAATATGGTGCATTAACCCTTCCACCCCAGCAATCGGTGATTTGCTGCAAGTGCTTTCTTTGGGAAAACTGCGAATCGAGTCGATTGTTTCTGCTACATTTGGATTAGTATCGGGTTCAATGGGTTGAGTTATTTTAACCGCATCTCGCAAGCGATTAACCACAAGATTGAGAGTTGTTTCGCCATATCCCAGGGCGGCGAGAAGGTCTTCTACCCCTTGATAATTGCATCTTTCCGCAACCATTCGCATGGGTTCGGATTTTAATAAAGCCTCAAATCCCTTTTTTCCCAATTCTTTTTCTAATAATTCTCGACCTCGGGCGATATTCTCTTCCCGACGCGATCGCTTATACCATTGACGAATGCGATTGCGGGCGCTGGGAGTCGCAACAAAGTTCAACCAATCTAAAGTGGGGTGACTATTTTTATTGGTGACAATTTCGACAATATCGCCATTTTGTAAAGGCGTATCCAAAACCGACCAACGCCCGTTAATTCTTGCCCCTTTCATGTGATTGCCAACCTCGGTATGAATGCGATAGGCAAAATCCACCGGAGTTGCCCCTTGTGCTAAAGACATAACATCTCCTTGGGGCGTAAATACATAAACATCATCTTCAAATAAATTCGATTTCAGATTCTCGACATATTCTTGAGCATCGTTGAGGTCATTTTGCCATTCTAATAATTGCCGCAACCAAGTAAATTTCTCATCATCTGGAGAAGTTTGTTCCGAATTGCCACTTTCTTTGTATTTCCAATGGGCGGCAATTCCATACTCGGCAATATGGTGCATTTCTAAGGTGCGAATTTGTACTTCTAAAGGACGACCTGTAGCGCTGACAACTGTTGTATGTAAGGATTGATAGCGATTGGGCTTGGGTAAACCAATATAGTCTTTAAAGCGTCCTGGAATGGGCTTGAAAATATCGTGAACGACAGCTAAAGAACGATAACAACTATCTTTTGTATTGCCAATAATCCGAATCGCAGCAATATCGTAAATCTCTTCAAAGGCTTTTTGCTGCCTCTTCATTTTACTATAAATGCCGTAAAGATGTTTGGGTCTACCCGTTATTTCTAGAATAGAAATACCCAATTCCTGCATTCTTTCTCGTAAACTTTCGATAGTTTTTTCGATCCGATCTTCGCGATCGCTGCGACGTTCGGCCACTAATCCTTGAATATCTCGGTATTCTTGGGGTTCGAGATATTTAAAGCATAAATCTTCCAATTCCCATTTAAAGCGACCGATGCCCAAACGATTAGCAAGAGGGGCAAAAATATCGCGGGTTTCTTGAGCGATCCGTTGTTGTTTATCGGGTTTAAGATGCTCTAAGGTTCGCATATTGTGCAGGCGATCGGCCAGTTTAACCACAATGACGCGAATATCTTCGGCCATGGCCAAGAACATCCGTCGAAAGTTTTCCGCTTGACGTTCGGTTTTGCTGGAAAAATTAAAACTGGATAACTTGGTCACTCCTTCCACTAATTGGCGCACTTGGGGTCCGAATTGTGCTTCAATTTCCTCGGGGGTCACGTCGGTATCTTCGACTACATCGTGCAAAAATCCGGCGGCGATGGTAACGCTATCCCCTCCTAAATCCCGCAATAAACCCGCAACAGCGACGGGATGGGCGATATAAGGTTCCCCGGATTTGCGATACTGACCTTCATGTAGGGTATAAGCAAAGTTAAAAGCACGACAAATGAGGGCAATATCGCGATCGCGATCGCTATTTTGGGGATGAGAGTAAGCAATAAGACATTCATTTAGCCAATCGGGAAGGAGAATATCATGAGGCTTGGGATCCTGGGGTTTGGAGATATGGCGATCGCCCATGGGGGAAATGTCGCTCCCTAATGGGATAGAATTGGTTGGGGAAGGATGGGTAATGGTAGGTGAATTCATAAGATTTGAGGGTTAGAGGGGTGAATGGGATGATAATAGATGGCTAGTTCAAACGTTACTAGCAGGAATCTAAAATAAATATGGAGGAATATTTTAGGTAAAATTTCCAAAAAACAGCGATCGTAAAAAAGTTAATACTGATAGAATACCCAGGAAGAAAATTTTTATTTACGAGAAGTTTATATTATCTCAACTAGGTATGGAAATTCAATCCCTTGATTCTCATTATGGAATTTTTCTCGAAAATCTAGAAGCCTTTAAGGTTTTTCTTGAATCTTCTCCCGACGGGAAAAGCGCGATCGCAGAAAGGTTCACAGATTTAGAACAAATGTATCGAGAAAAGATTCTAATTTTAACGGTAGAAAATGGCGATCGCAGCATTCCCAAAGACATTCCAGAAACTATTTCTCAAACTATTTCTCAACATACTTCTCAATGGCAATCCCTGCATACTGAGACTCATCGAACCATGCGTTTGTTGCAAACTGATATCATTTTTTTGCAAGCCTCTCGTAAAGAGACAACGATACAACAGCGTCAAGCTGCCTGTTTGACTAAAATCGAGCATTTAATCGCATATTGTCAGCAAATCTTGACACAACTGCCAAAATAATAAACGTGATACAATTCAGGATATTGGCAATACTTTGAATGTCAGAAACCTCAGCCCTTAGGCGTGAGGCTTGAAAGAGAAATCTGACAAGCCATTCTGACCAGACTAAGTACCCAGCGTACTACGTTATTTAGGTCACGACACCTGGGAATGCGAAGCTAGTTCCTCGCTCT
>NZ_JAYGHV010000413.1:0-13666 GCF_034932145.1 Spirulina sp. 06S082
ATACAGTAATTGTCCTGTTAAAAGTGCAATACAAAAGCACCCTAATTGAACAACTCCAAGGCGGTAGCGAAACTAATATAAAGCCGTCCTATAAGGACGGGGTTTCTACCCAATTTTTCTGATGAGTAAAAAGCGCGTGCTTTCAGGGGTTCAACCCACAGGCAATTTACATTTAGGCAATTATTTAGGCGCAATTCGCAATTGGGTGACATCACAAAGCGAATATGAGAATTATTTTTGTGTGGTAGATCTGCACGCAATTACTGTTCCTCACGACCCGACAAGACTCGCGAGGGATACCTATACGATCGCCGCACTTTATCTCGCTTGCGGCATTGACTTGCAGGACTCCACTATCTTTGTACAATCCCACGTTTCCGCTCATGCAGAACTGACTTGGCTATTAAATTGTATCACCCCTCTCAACTGGCTCGAGCGCATGATTCAATTTAAAGAGAAGGCGGTTAAACAGGGAGAAAATGTGAGTGTGGGTTTGCTGGACTATCCCGTGTTAATGGCTGCGGATATTTTGCTCTACGATACGGATCTTGTGCCGGTGGGGGAAGACCAAAAACAACATATTGAATTAACTCGCGATATTGTTATCCGTATTAACGACCAGTTTGGCCAGAAGAAAAAGCCCGTCCTCAAACTGCCTAAACCTTTAATTCGCGAAGAGGGTGCCAGGGTGATGAGTTTAACCGACGGTACGAAAAAGATGTCAAAATCCGATCCTGCGGAAATGAGTCGCATTGAACTTTTGGATTCTCCCGAGGCGATCGCCCGAAAAATCAAGCGTTGCAAAACCGATCCCCAGAAAGGACTCGAATTCGACAATCCAGAGCGCCCAGAATGTCATAATTTACTGAGTTTATATATGCTCCTGTCTGGCAAAACTAAAGAAGAAGTTACGGCAGAATGTCAAGATATGGGCTGGGGACAATTTAAGCCCCTCTTAACGGAAGCAACTATTGAGGCACTCAAACCTATTCAAGAGAGGTATGAAGAGATTATGGGCGATCGCGATTATCTCGAAACTATCTTGCGGGAAGGTCGCGAAAAAGCCGAATTAAGCGCCAATGAAGTTCTCGCTCGGGTAACATCTGCTCTAGGCTATTCTACACCCCTTTAAAATACCGTAGGGGTGCAATGCTTGCATCCTCTTTCGATCGCTAACATGAATCAAAAACAACAAAAATGACCCGTTTTCGCCAAGCTGTTGAAAATAAAGAGTTTTTAATCACTGCTGAAGTTATGCCCCCCAAGGGTGGAAATATTGACCATACTCTCGAGATGGCAAGGCTTCTCAAAGGGCGAGTTCATGCGGTTAACGTTACTGATGGCAGTCGTGCCGTGTTGAGGATGTCTGCGGTTGCTGTCTCTGCGATCCTCGTACAGCAAGGGATCGAACCGATTTGTCAATTTGCCTGCCGCGATCGCAATGCGATCGCCCTACAAGGTGATTTAATGGGATCCCATGCCCTCGGTATTCGCAATATTCTTGCCCTCACTGGCGATCCGGTTAAAGCGGGGGATCACAAAAGTTCTAAAGGTGTCTTTGAATTTGAATCGGTACGTTTATTGAGCGTTATTGGCAAATTAAATAAGGGTCTTGACTTGAACGAAAAATCCCTTCCTAATGAACCTCTCGACCTGTTTGCCGGGGCAGCAGTAGACCCCCAATCCAAAAGCTGGTCGGGTTTACAACGGCGTTTTGAGCGCAAATTAGAAGCAGGGGCGCAATTTTTTCAAAGTCAATTAATTACGGATTTCGATCGCCTCGACAAATTCATGCAGGAAATTGCCACAGGGACAGATAAGCCCATCCTAGCGGGAATTTTTCTCCTCAAATCGGCTAAAAATGCCCGATTTATCAATCGTAATGTTCCTGGGGTAGATATTCCCCAAGAAATCATCGATCGCCTTGCTGCCGCAGAGAATCCCTTACAAGAAGGAGTAAGAATTGCCGCAGAACAAGTAAAACTCGCTCAGAATCTCTGTCAAGGCGTTCACTTAATGGCGGTTAAACGGGAAGATTTAATTCCCAAAATTCTCGATCTTGCAGGTATTAACCCCATTAACTAACAACGACTATATACCTGCCACAAAGTCGGTTTCTTCTACGAGGAGAGGCAGAGAATCTTGTTTGTCTCGGAGCAATCTTGCTCTAATTTCTGCGGGAGTATCGATGCCTAGAGCTACGATTGCATCTCTGGGGATTCCAACTTGTGAGAGAGCGTTAATAGGAAGGCGATCGCTTAAGGCACATTGTCCGATATACTCCCAAGACACTCCTCCCATTGCTTGCGAGCTTGCAATCTCTAAACCTCGATAAACTCGCAATTGGCAAGAATATCCAGCTTCTTGGATTTTACGATGGAGAGGAAAAGGATACGGCGTTAAACTCGGATAAATCCCCAAGGAATAATACCCGTCTTCGGGTTCGGGAAATTCCGGTAATTGCCATCCTTTATCAGTCGTCCAAATTGATTGTCCTTTTTCCATAGTTCTCCTTATTTATCAAAAACGCAAATGTATACGGGAGCGCCGTTAAATTCTCCCTCATAACGAATTTCAAGTAAGCGTTTTTTATATTTTCGTGCAATTCGATAGCAGCGATTCGCATCGCTATAAACGGCGACTTCTTTACTTGGGGTCCAACCTTCTGGATTTTCTTCGTCTATCATTGACTAAAATTGGTCAGGAGACGATAGCGCGATCGCCATAAATTTCAGTATAACTAATGTTGTATTTAAACAAAATCAAAATTCAGCGTTTTGCAACACCAACGAGGGAAGAAATAGATTCCTAGCGCCATTGCCATCTCGCCATTATATTCACAATCCATTCCTCTCACTCCGATCGCCAAATCCTTAAAGTATCATCACTACTTCCACTCACAAGCATTAAACCTTTTGTGCCATTACCATAACCTTCTCTCACAAATTCAAGGGAGGTAACTGCTGCCGAATGTCCTCGCAATTCCAAAATTTCCTTACCCGTCTCCAAATTCCAAAGGGCGATCGCGCCATCCCAGCCCCCACTTGCCAATAGTTTCCCATTGGGACTCACGGCCAAACTATAAACCCCCCCAGAATGAGCGCGAAACGTCGTCAGCGATCGCCCACTATCCACGCGCCATCGGGATAAAGAGCCATCTTCTCCTCCACTAATCAAAGTTTGTCCGTCGGGGGTAAAAGCCAGCGCCCGAATACTGCCATGATGGCCGATGGCAGTATGGATATTCTCCCCGGTGGGTAATTTCCAGAATTTAATCGTTTTATCGTCGCTACCACTGGCCAGAATTTCCCCTGTCGGACTGACTGCTAGGGCTTTAACCCCTGTAAACCAATCAGAATGCCCGCGCAGGGTTAAAATTGCTTGGCGCGTGGCTAACTGCCAAACTTTCACGGTTTTATCGTCGGCACCGCTAAAGAGAAACTGTCCGTCGGGACTAAACACCACCGCTTTCACTGCACCGGAATGCCCCGATAATGCCCCCGTTTCCCGACCCGTGGCCAACTGCCAGAGTTTAATTGTTTTATCTGCTCCCCCACTCGCCATAATCTGACCATCTGGGGCGATCGCAATGGTTTTAATGCCCGTAAACCCATTCCCTTCTCGCTGTCCCAGGGTGCGAATTTCTTGACCCGTGGTCAATTGCCAGAGAACTATTGTATTATCGTCGCTACCACTGGCAATAATTTGGCCGTTGCGACCGATCGCCAGTGAATTAACACCGCTTCGATGTCCTGTCAGGGTATGAAGGCATTGCCACTGATAGGATTCCGAGGCATCTTTCAAGGTCATGGACCCCGGAGCCGCCGTCACGGGACTGGCTTGGGGACCCGCAGGCATGGTCACGGGAGAGAGAGGATGAGTGTCTTGGAAACGGGCGATCGCCTCTCTTAAATCCTCAATTTGCTTCTCGATTTTGGGGTTGCTTTCCCGAGCGATAGACTTCACTTGCTCGATCTGAGCCTTAAGCGGTTCAACCAGTTGATAGGTTTGAGAGCGAGCCGTTTCATTGTACTGTTGTACCAACTGTCGTAACTGAACGATTTCGCGATCGGTTTCGGGGTTGAGGGTTTGAATGCGTTCGTCAATTTCTGCAACTTGTCCTTTCAGAGGCTCGATCAGTTCGCGAAATTGGGCGACATTTTTTTGCAATTCTCCAATTTGCGAGAGAGTTTCTGGCTCAGTTTTCCCAGCCATCAATTCCAATTGTCCCAAATGTTCCTTAATGCGGGCAAAAAATTGATCGATTTGCTCGAAAGCCGTTTCCGTGCTTTGTTGTTGTGCCTCTTTTAACTCCCGCATTTGCTGTTGAGTGCGGGTATCGCTTTGCTCAAATTGAATTTTTAAACGTTCGACTTGCGCTTTGAGAGGATTGATACTTTTATGAACTTCTGCGATGGTTTCTTTAAATTTCGCTGTATTCTCTTGGGTTTGCGTCTGAGTCGATCGCGTTAATTCCGCCAATTCTGCCAACTGATCTTCTAACGGCTCAATTAATTGGTTAAAATGGGTTGCTCCCGTGAGTTGCTGCTGTTGGGACAAGCGATGAATGCGCCGTCGATTGTCCATATTTAAGCCTACCGTTAACGTTAAGGGAACGGCAGCATAAGCAACTTGCTGGGTGGCGATCGCGGCGATCGTGCCGATCGCAGAACCTGCAAGGAAGAGATATTCGACAAGATCGAGCCAGTAGCGTCGGGTCATAACAGTCTTGACAACAGTCTTGAAAAGGAACGGGAAATAGAGTCGGCAAATCCCCTCTCTACAATATTACGAATTTTGACATTTTCCGAACAATTCCGTGACAATGCGATCGAAAATTAAGGAAACGAACCTGATGTAGGACTTACGCCGCGAGAGAGCGTTGCCGTATTCTATCATGAGGCAAGAATTAATCAATAACTGCGTACTGAATAACTAAAATGACTGCCATTCTCCTCGATCGCCAAATAGAATCCAGTCCCGAACCCATTTTAATTCCTGAACTGACATGGCGTGAATTTAAAGCCACAGAACAACTCATCGATCGCCCTGGAGTGCGATTATCTTTTTTAGATGGAGTCTTAGAAATTCGCAAAATGCCTGGTAAAAGACACGAAACAATTAAAGGACGCATTGGGGCTTTAGTAGAAATCTATTTGGAATTCTTAGAATTAGATTTTACACCAACGGAATCGATGACTTTGGCAAATGAATCCCAACAAGTTAAACGAGAAGCAGATAAATCTTACGAATTGGGACCCGATCGCGAACATCCAGATTTAGTGATTGAAGTGGTTGTCACCAGTGGGGGAATTGATAAATTAGAGGCTTATAAACGGCTCAATATTCCTGAAGTTTGGTTTTGGATCGGCGATCGCTTGCTTATTTATATTTTAAGGGAAGGAGAATATACAGAAAATGCGCGATCGCAGCTTTTACCGGCTCTCGATCTCAATCTGTTGCATCGCTGTATTAATATTGATAATCACGGGCGATCGCTGCGGGAATTTCGTGCAGGTTTTAACCCGAAATAATGGGTTCGAGACAATCTAGCAATATCTTTACAAATTACAAACAAAACCCACTTCTTTAGCGATCTTTGCTCAAGACCGCTAAAGTTATCTTAAACTGCTACAGGCATCTCAATAGCTCTCTCTCGCAATAAATCCAGAATCTCATCAACATAATGATGAAACTTCATCTGACGCTTAATTGTGTAATCCCGTGCTTTTGGTAATAATATTTTTAACTCTTGTTGAATAGTACCGGGTCGCGCTGTGAGAACATAAATGCGCTGCGACAGAAAAACGGCTTCCTCCACATCGTGAGTAATCATTAAAATAGTAGAACCCGTGCGCTCCCAAATATCTAAAAGAAACTGCTGCATTGTTTCCTTGGTTTGTACATCTAATGCTCCGAAAGGTTCGTCCATTAACAGTATTTTGGGATGAGTTGCCAAAGATCGCGCGATCGCCACACGCTGTTTCATTCCTCCTGATAGTTCTTTGGGATAGGATTGGGCAAATTGTGATAATCCCACCACATCCAAATAATAGGAGGCGCGTTCTCGATACTCGTTTTTGTGAACCCCTTGTAATTTTAAGCCAAATTCGACATTTTTCTGCACAGTCATCCAAGGATATAAAGTGTAACGCTGAAAGACCATGCCGCGATCGGAGCCAGGTCCAGTTACATCTATTCCATCGACGCTAATATGACCGGATGTAGGCAGATCTAACCCTGCAACTAACCGTAATAACGTTGATTTTCCCGATCCTGAAGCCCCAACTGCACAGACAAACTCTCCGGTTTCAACGTGCATATTAATGTCCTTCAGTGCAACAAGAGTACCTTGGTTGCTGGGAAATTGTTTGTACAATCGTTTGATTTCTAAGTGCATTTTTAATCTCCTCATAAAAAACTCGATCTTTAACTTAATCAAAAGCCCATTTGCAACGCGATCGCAGGACCCAGCGAAAGAGTAAATCAATAGCAAAGCCAATTAAACCCAATACAATTAAGCAAGCAAAAATTTCATCGGTTTTAATGAATTTTCGAGCCAATTCGATGCGTTTACCTAGCCCCTCACTCGCGGCAATTAATTCCGCAACAACGACGAGATTCCATGACGCGGCAATATTGACGCGAAAGGCATCGAGAATATTAGGAATTACGTGGGGAGTAATAACTTGGAAAAGAACTTGTTGGCGATTTCCTCCTAATGTGTAAGTCATTTCAATCAAATCTTTCGGCACAAACTTAACTGCATCCATAATCATCAAAGTGTTAAAAAACACCGTTCCAATGAAAATTAAAGCAATTTTGGGTGCTTCATCAATGCCCAAATAAATGATTAAAAGCGGGATAAAAGCGGGAGCCGGCATATAGCGAACAATGCCGATAATAGGTTCGCAAAGAGCGCGAATACTAGCGAATGCACCCATCGCAACACCCAGGGGTGCAGCGACAATTGCAGCTAATAAAAAACCAGTGGTTACGCGCATAATACTGGCAGTTGTATCTTGAACCAGAAAGCCTTTTTCCCATAGTCCATATAGAGCTAAACTAACTTCAATGGGGGAAGGGAGAAACTTGGAATAAACAATTCCCGATGCGGATAGTAACCACCACAAACAAAAAGGAACAAGAACCGATAATCCCATCAAAGACCACATCAGAGGTTTGGGAATATCTTCTGCAATGCGCCAAAAGACAGTTGGTTTGAGAATTCTGGGTTGGAGATCGATAGATTTCATGGTCATAGTTTGAAACAATAAACAAATCTGCGATCGCTACTTACTTTCTGCATATTTTTTCACAAAGCGATCATCAAAAATCTTATCTAAAGGAGGTGCGGCTTCAATAAAGCCCACATCAACCATAAATTTAGCCATTTTTTCTGCCGCATAAGGCATATGTTTCATGCTATCTCCTGGGGAAAAGGCTTCTAAGTTTTCTTCAATGGTAAAAATTTTAGTTCCTTCTTTGAGTCGCTGTAATTCCTCTACGGAAACATTGGCACGTTTAGCCATAATTTCATCGGCGCGATCGGGATTTTTTTCCATAAATTCTAAGATATCAAACCAAGTATTCACTAAGGCTTGAACATCATCGGGACGCTCATCAATGAGCTTTTGGGTGACAACGAGAAGATCGGGAATAGCACCGGGAAATTCTTTTGAGGAAATGAGTTCTTTTGAGCCTTCTCTTTCTAAAGCAATCAACCAAAAGGGAGGAAATGCACCCACAGCATCAACGTTACCATTTACAAACGCTGCTGCTGCGTCTCCCGTGTCCATACCGACGATTTCTACATCTTTACGAGACATTCCTTTTTCTTCTAAAGCAAGACTGAGTAGAAAATCATCGACGACTCCTTCTTCTACGGCGACTTTTTTACCTTTTAAGTCTTCAATACTCTTGATTTCTTGAGAAACAATAATTTTGTCATTTCCGGCGGAATTATCGTTCACCAATACGGCAACTTCTCCATGAATTGCATCGCCAGCAAAAGAAATTGTATCATTGAGGGTCTGGGAGTTTGCATCCAATTTTCCGGCGGCTAAACTCTCCATTGAAGCGATATAACTATCAAACCATTGTAATTTAACATTGACATTATTGGCCTCAAATAAGCCTTCCTCTTCGGCGATCGCCCAAGGCCACCATCCTGCCCAGGTACTATATCCCAGTACAATCGGTTCTGTATTAGCAGAAGTTGTTTCGCCAGACGGTGCTTCTTGTACGGTTTGATTGCAACTAACGGTTAAAACTAAGCTGGCAATAAAGACGGCAAGTAATGATAAAATTTGACGGCGTTTCATGTTTTTTCCTCTATCTGATGAGTTCTAAGACTGGATTTTTGCTATTTTGTAATTGCGATCGCACCCAGTTCAACCAAGTCTCTAAACCTGCCCCTGTTTTGGCTGAAATTGGAATAATTTTAACCTGGGGATTAATTTGCCGAGCATTGGCTTCAATACGTTCAATTTCGATATCTAAATAGGGTGCTAAATCAGTTTTTGTAATTAATAAGCAGTCTGCTTCTCGAAACATAACAGGATATTTCAAGGGTTTATCTTCCCCTTCTGTCACGCTGAGAAGAGCAACTTTTTGATGTTCCCCGACTTCAAATTCTGCGGGACAAACTAAATTGCCAACATTTTCAACAAAGACGAGATCGAATTCATTGGGATCGTATTCGTGTTCGAGACGATGAATGCCACCGGAGACCATTTTTGAGTCTAAATGACACGATCGCCCCGTATTAATAGCAATAACGGGAATCCCATATTTTCGCAAGCGATCGGCATCGAGTTCGGTGGTCATATCCCCTTCAATAATGGCAATTTTTAGGGTTTTATTTAATGCTGCTAGGGTTTTTTCTAAAAGTACCGTTTTGCCTGCTCCTGGACTGCTCATAACATTCAAACAAGTAATTCCCCAGCGATCGAAATGAGTGCGGTTGCGATCGGCTCCTTCTTGATTTGCGTGTAATAAATTGATTTCTAAAGCTGCGTCAAAAGTTTGGTGCATTTTTTGTTAGTTTTCCATTGATAGCTAATTTTTTATTTAACTTTTTATTGACAAGAATATTCAATGCGATCTATTTTTAATTCCCGTCCCGAGCGAATATCATCCATTGGCGATCGGCAAGTGGGACAAGAATATTGCAAACCATATTCGGGTTTATATTCTTGTTGGCAGGAGTGACAAAAAGCGATTAATGGAGTTTCTTTTATGTTTAATTTTACTCCTTCTAAAAAAGTGTTTTTAGTTTGTGCTGTAAACGCAAATTCTAAACTCACAGGTTCAACACAAGTAAATGCACCAACAATTAAATGAACGGCTTCAATTTTAGGCGTTTCTTCTTGAGACTCCCACCAGTCTCGCACCGTCATCATTAGCGCTTTTGTCATGTCTGTTTCGTGCATTTGGTCTCTCCTTTATCCTTGAACTTTTATCCTGTTAAAACTACTCCCAATTGACTAATTCTGGTTGTGCTTCAGGGTGAATATATGGGGGTTTTTCTTTACGGGGTAGCTGTCCCGATAAAACTAAGTGCGCCATCGTGTCACAAATGACGCGAGTTGCCATCAATGAAGTAATATCGCTGATATCATAGGGAGGAGAAACTTCGACAATTTCTAGCCCGCATACTGGAGCTTTCTGCACGATTTTTCCCAGTAGATAAAGGGCTTCTCGAGGGAGTAAACCACCCGGTTCCGGCCAGCCAGTCCCAGGGACAAATCCCGCATCAATACAGTCGATATCAAAACTGACATAAACGCAATCAGTCCCATCTAATGCTTTCTCTAAGGCGAAATCTACGGCAGCATCTAACCCCATTTCTGTAATATCTGTTACCGTAAGAATATTTGTTGCTCGTTCTCGACAAACTTTGACTCCTTGACGGGGAACTTGCCAACCTCCAATTCCCAATTGAACTAAGTTTTTAGCGGGGGCATTTTTCATATTGGTGGCATGAAACCAGGGACAAGTGTGCATCCGTTCGTCTAAGTCTGTTTCTTGGGTATCGACGTGGCGATCGAAGTGAATAATGCCGACTTTTTTATCACCCAAATGCCGACAAATACCGCGAACTGTGGGAAAACCAATGGAATGATCGCCGCCTAAAATAATCGGAAATGCGCCAGAATTAAAAACATGAGCAACTCCTTTAGAAATTTGATCGAAAGATTTCTCATTATTGGCAGGAATGGTGAAAATATCGCCAATATCGCAGAGGGTAATTTGTTCTCGTAAATCGATGCCTAGCTCAAAATTATAGGGAGTATAAAGGGCAGAAATCCGGCGAATTCCTTGGGGTCCAAAGCGGGTTCCAGGGCGATAAGTGGTGCCGGAATCGTGAGGAACTCCGACGATCGCAATGTCATATTCTCCAACTTTTCTGACATCTTCGAGATAAGGCGCTTTGAGAAATGTGTTAATCCCTGCATAGTGGGGAAGTTCGCCGCGAGAAAAATTGGGTATGGTGCGATCGCGGATGCTTTCGGCAGCTTCTAAGCCAAATTCTAAACCTTGTTGGACCTCTTGCTGCCAACCTGTAAAGGGCAGTTGTGCTTCTTTTTCTAATGCCCGTTGTGCTTCGCTTAAATTATCGTTTGGTTGTTCGCTCATTGGGTCTATTTATTCCTAAGATAGTAATCAATTAAAACACCCGAGAGATATTGCAATTTAGAGTAAACTGCAAACATCTCCCGGGCTTTTATCCCGCCGTGTAGCTAACTCAATACTGTACAAAAATATTACTGCACAAAAATATACTCTGTTAGCTTGCTTCTCTCGGACCAGGCACTATAAATTTAATCCTATTAATTCTTTAGTCGGAACCCTAGAAGCGCTTAAATTATGCTGCTAATCTAGAGTAATCGGCCTTAATCTTTCTGTAGTAAAAATTACAATCTGATACTTTGTTTTATATCTTAATTTTTTGAGTAGCAAAAGATACAAATTAGAGTTGTTTTTCCCAAGCGAGAATCAGCAAAGCATTCAAAATAGCCGAGGTTGCGGGAGAACCTCCCTTACGTCCGTCAATACGAATTTGTGCGAGATTGGTTTGTGCGAGAATATGTTTGGATTCTACCACATTGATAAAGCCAACAGGAGAACCAATAATTAAGGCAGGTTGACGATCGCCTTTCTCGCAAGCCTGACATAATGCGAGTAAAGCGGTGGGGGCATTGCCGATCGCATAAATTGCCTCGGGATATTCGGCAAAACAGCGCAGGAGTCCTGTTTCCGTGCGGGTTTTCCCTGGTAAGGGAACATCGCAGCGATCGATCGCCGTCACGATCGCATTACCAAAGGTTTTGCGTACCATACTTGCAATACCTTGGCGAATCATGCTCACATCAACAACAATGGGAACGCCATCGCGCAAAGCAATTATCCCTCTCTCAATTGCATCGGGACTAAAGTACGTCAATTTTGCGAACTCAAAATCCGCCGTTGCGTGAATAATGCGCCGCACGATCGCATATTCCCGAGGAGTGAAAGAATGTTCTCCGATTTCGCGATCGATGGTAGCAAAACTTGCTTCAAGAATGGGATGATTTAAACTACTCAAAATTCTACACTGGGAAAATGAGGTTCTTTGTAGAAGCGCGTCATATCATCAAATTTGTGTAATTCAGCGCGATCGAGGGTTAAGGTTTCGTCGGTATTCGTCCAGCGATCGTTAAAATCAGTGATAATCTCGCAAAAGCGATCGCGATCGAAAGTTTCCACTCCTTCACCAAAATACCCTAAAGTAACGTGAGCTGTATAATGATACTGTTGCTGTACCCCAAGGGCAATCAAACCTCGATTTTGGTAGATAGCGCGGCGCAATTGTAATAATTTAAAGTAAGAATCTTCATCTTTAGACACCAAATACACTTCGAGCGCCCGAGGTCGAACACCGATACCCAACAATTGCAAAGAAATAGGACGGCGATCGGGGACTGATTGTTGATATTGGTCAAAACTTTGGGAAACGCGTTCGTGTAACTTGAGTTCAAACTCTTCATCTTCGGCGATCGCATCGCGATAATTTCCATCCCAAATCAAATCCGCGATCGTGAGGTGAAAGCTATCCGCAGGAACCGGAATGAGTAAACCCTCTCCAAGCTGCTCCAATAATTGCGATCGCGCCGCCGCCAATTCCTTGTAAAATGTCTCATTATCCTTGTCAAGATTGCCCGTCGGAGAACTTACCGCATATCCCGGAAAAGCGATCGCCTTTCCCTGCTCGAATTTGGGAGACTCCTGCACATTTTGAAGCTGGGTGCGACAAACCGAGGGGCGAGTTAGTTTCGCCACGCGGTTAAGATAGGTTTGATAGGTTTCGTCCAATCTCTGATTCTCCCTTGAAAAGATGAAGGCTGAAGGATGAAAACTCCTTATTTCTTCCGTTTACTCATTGTAGAAGGGAAAGGGGAAGATGGGGGAGACTGCCTCAAAATTTATCCATCGATCGTTCTTCCTTATTCATTAAAAATGCCGATTTATGTATTTTGGGGTGAAGATGACTTCGCGATGAATAGCGCGATCGCGCAGTTACGTCAAGCCGTTCTCGATCCTAATTGGGTACAGTTTAATTTTGAACGTATTATAGGCGATCGTCCGGAAACAACAATCGAAGGACTGAACCAAGCCATGACTCCTCCTTTTGGCATGGGGGGACGGTTAATTTGGATCGAAGAGGCGATTGTAACTCAATCTTGTGCGGAAAGTTTGTTACAAGAACTACAGCGAACTCTTCCCAAGGTGCCTCAAACTTCGACGTTATTATTAACCACCCACAAAAAACTAGATAAGCGTAGCAAGTCAGTAAAATTGTTACAAAAATACGCCGATATCCGCGAATTCTCTTTTATTCCGCCCTGGAAAACTGAAGAAATTATCAAAAAAGTGCGTCAATTTGCCCAAGATAAAGAGGTTAAATTAACCCCTCGAGGGTTAGAACTTTTGGCGGAATCTGTGGGCAATAATACCCGCCAATTGTACAATGAATTAGATAAATTGCGACTTTATGGGGAGAAAACTAATCAACCATTAGATGAAAAAGTCGTTGCGAGATTAGTCGCTGTTAATACTCAAAATAGCTTACAATTAGCGGCGGCTATCCGCGAAGGAAATGAGTCAAAAGCATTGGGATTAGTGGCAGATTTAATCGATCGCAATGAACCCGCTTTGCGAATTGTTGCGACTTTAGTAGGGCAGTTTCGCACCTGGTTAACGGTTAAAATTATGGTAGAAAGTGGTGAGAAAGATGAAAGGGCGATCGCCTCAGCCGCCGAAATTGGCAACCCCAAACGCATCTATTTCATTCGTAAGGAAGTTCAATCTTTGAGTTCCCAGCAGTTAATTAAAACCTTACCCATTTTGCTCGAATTAGAGGTAAGTTTGAAACGAGGAGCCAACCCGATCGCGACATTGCAAACCAAGGCGATCGAATTATGTCGAGCCTGTAAGTCTTCTTCTCGGCGCGGTAGATAGTAAAATTATGATGCGAGGTCACAATCTGCTTAAATTTTGACATACTCTCACCGCTAAACGCTTGAGCGTTCTAGCGGGAGATTCTTGAACTCGCATTCAAGATTTCCTGCTTCACAGATTTTTGACTAGGCAAAGCCCCCGTCAGATCATCTCCACAAGCATT
>NZ_JAYGHV010000414.1:0-13610 GCF_034932145.1 Spirulina sp. 06S082
TCTTGTACTTCCTTGCGTCGCTGCATTTTTTGCTTGTACTTATCTTTATTCATTTTATTTATTGATAATAATTACTTATTGAGTCAAGGATTGATAACAATTCCCCCCTTAATAAAGATTTGCCCTGCTGATAAGTTTAACGCCTCTAATTGCACCTCCCCTCCCAAATCGAGATAAAACTCCTCGGGAATTTGTTTGAGTAATGAACTCTCGATCGCCAAAGGAAATAAACGCAGTTGGGATGGACTTAATAATGCCAAACCAGCTTGTAAGCGTAAAGGGGTTGCATTTTCGTCAGGAGTTGTTAAAACGCCCGTGAGGAAGATTTCCTGGGGCTGAATCTCTATATTGTGCCAGTCAATCTGCCAATCTTCTAAATTGTTATTCCCTTGAGCGGGAACAAGATTGAACAAAAAATCCTTTAATGCCGTTGATAGTAAAGGGGAATTTAAAGAAGTTTGCAGATCTCTTTCTGCGAGTAAAACCTCCCCCCTCGCTGTAATCGGTTCGAGAATTTGAAGCGGCTTGCCTTTAATAACCTGACCTAAATTAATGCGGATATTTTCCCCAATAATACACCCTTGGGTAAAGTGTAAGCCGCGATAAATTGCACCCTCGATCGCCAACGCGACCTTGGGAATGTGACCTGTCAAGATTTGGCGATTTTTCCCCGAAATCTTCACCTCCAAATGTTCGAGGCGATCGGTCTGCGATCGCAACCACAAACGAAAGGCGAGGGAGATTATTTTGCCCATCGGTTCCCTAGATGTTTCGGTTATCCCCATTGACTTAATCGCTAACGTTACGGTAATTGATAAGAAATGAGTGCAAATCTACAGCAATTTCTGGGAATTATCTCAGCAAATTGAGAAAGATTTTTAGGTAAACGCGACTGAACCCTGTTAAGATTTGTAGATAGTTTACTAAACTTCATGTTTTTCCTTCATTTTGTGGAATTGTATCGCGTTCGATTTGAGTAGGGGTAGACCTTCATGCAGGAAAGGGTGCAAAAAATAATATCCCAGCGCGGGATTGCATCCCGAAGGCAGGCTGAAACCGCAATTTTAGCCGGTCGCGTGCGGGTTAACGGTCAATTGGCTCATTTAGGTCAAAAAGCCGACCTTCTCCAAGGCGATCGCATTGAAATGGATGGCAAGGCGATCGATAATGGGCTTCTGCAAAAAGTTTATTTTTTGCTCAATAAACCCCTCGGTGTCGTTTGTACCTGCCGAGATCCCCAAGGGAGAAAGACGGTTCTTGATTGTCTTCCTCCTCAATACCGAAAAGGTAGGGGCATTCATCCCGTCGGACGTTTGGACATCAACTCAACTGGAGCAATTATTTTAACCAATGATGGCGAATTAACCCTAGCTTTAACCCATCCGCGCTATCATTTGCCTAAAACCTATCGGGTTTGGATTGAAGGGCATCCCCCAGAGTCCATTTTACAACAATGGCGAGAAGGCTTAATGCTTTCCGGCCAAATGACCTTACCCGCTCGAGTTGACATTGTAAAATGCGATCGCCAGCAAACTTGTCTAGAAATTGTGTTAAAAGAAGGAAAAAATCGCCAAATTCGTCGAATTGCCGAGAAACTCGGCTATCCTGTTACTAAACTGCATCGAAGCGCGATCGCCTCGATCGAGTTAAAGTCCCGCGATCGTCCCTCGTTATCATTGGGTGATTATCGCTTTCTCTCACCGCAGGAAATTAGTTTGATTTCTACTCAGATTTCTGCTCAGATTTCTACTCAGATTTCTGCTCCTGAAATTCCTTTTCAATCCTTGCCCACGTTCAAAAGCCTGTAGACTCACGGAGAACCTTAAATGCACAAGCAAATTCATCTGACTCCAACTCAAGAGGAAAAACTCAGAGAATTAGGCGCTTATCTCCGGGAAATTCGCCTAAGAAACTCCCTCTCCCTTTATGAGGTAGAAGAAAAAACGCGAATTAAGGCTTGCGTACTAGAGGCGATTGAAGAAGCGAAAGCCGAAGAATTGCCCGAACCGGTCTATGTTCGTGCTTTAATCAAACAATTTGCCGATGCCCTTGGTTTAGAAGGAAAAGAGCTTGCGACTGCTTTTCCCATCGATCCCAACATCAGAGGAATACAACCCTCTTGGCAACCGGTACGACGTTATAATGTTCGCCTTTTCCCTTGGTATTTGGCCTATACTCTGATTTTAGTCTGCGCGATGAGCGGTTTTTCTTTGCTCTTTTCGCGATCGGGAGAAAATTTAACAACGACCTCTCCTCTAGAAGAAGAAAATAGTAATACAAAAACAACAGAAGTTTCCGTTGACCCGGACAATAAACCGACCCCAACCCCTAAACCTGAAATAGCACCGCAAACTCCTACTCAGGCTGTTGCTGAATCTCCTCAAGAGACGAAGAAAACACCGACAACACCAGAGGTAGCCTCACAAGCTCCTCCGACTCCTCCGGCTTCTTCTCCTGTAACAACTGCGGCTCAACCCGTCAGCGATCGCCCCGGTGAAACCCCACCGGCACCCAACCCCAATTCTCCTGTCGTGATTTCTATGACTCTTCAAGATGATTGTTGGTTGAAGGTAGTTGCAGATGGCAAGATTGTCTATCAAGGAACTCTCTCAAAAGGAGAGCAAAAAACCTGGCAAGCCAGCGAACAAATTACAGTAGTGGCAGGAAATGCCGGCGGTGTTGTCGTTGCTATCAACAATCAAGAGGCTAAACCTCTGGGAACCCCCGGATCGGTTGAAACAGCCACATTCCGACCTTCTGAGCCGCGATCTTAGCAATTAGCAAATCCCCCTTAAATCCCCCAAATTTAGGGGATTTGGAGGGGCAAATCTAATCTGGCCTCAACTTGTTTCTACCATGAAACTTTTTTCTTTGGTTTTAAGCGGATCCCTCTGGTTTTTGGGTCAAGTCCATGCGATCGCACAGACTTGTACGGCGCAAAACAGTTGCGTCCCTCCTCGTTTACAATTTACCCCAGGACAAACTATTAGAGTAGAAGTCATTAACCGTACAGCAATTCCGATTGAACTGCAACAATTAGGCGGTACCGATGCAATGATTATCTTTCCCGCAGGAATGTCACCGTTTTTTTGGGGAGGGACGATTAAACCCAATTTATCCTTGATTTTCTGGGATCCTGAAGGGGGGAAATTGATTCTGAATGCCTCTCAAATTGACGATCGCCTATTACAGGTCGAAATTCTTCCGGGGGGGAGAATTGAAGGGGATAGCGCCATTTATCTACACGATGACGGACGTATTGAAGTTTTCTAGAGAATTCGCTACGATCGGACAATTATTATTTTATCCTTTCTGATTCATCCCAATACTATGCAACCCATTCGACAAGGCGATGTTCTCTTACAACCCGTCCCCAAAGCAACAGGACAAAAACTGGCTCATCTGACTCTAGCAGAAGGAGAAGTGACAGGACACTCTCATCGCATCAGCAACGGTGAGGCAGAATTGTACGAACGAGAGGGGACTCTTTTCTTGCGAGTTTTGTCCGATACTGCCACTTTAACCCACGAAGAACACAACGCGATCGCGGTTCCTCAAGGGGATTGGTTGGTACAAATTCAACGGGAATACGAACCCGAGGGATGGCGCTATATTACAGATTGAGATTACTATGGCGATTCCTCAAAAATCATGCTATGCTACAGAAGTAACACAATTGAGGAGCGATCGCCATGAGATTGAAGCGATGGGAGTCCCCTCGCCGTCAAGGACGCAACCATAAAGGTAAGGGTGGATCGGCACGACACCGACAACTGAAAAAACAACAGCAGATGATGCGGAAAAAGCTCAAAGGAGAGCCAATTCAAAGCCAAAAACAAAGCCAAAAACAAGGTCAAAAAGACCCGCGAAAAGATACTCAAAACAATCACAAAACTCAACAAGAAGGGAGAGATGCTTATTCTCTTCCTTCTTCTTTTTTAAGTATTTTTTAAGTATTTTTTGGGTTTTAAAACTCAATTTAAAACCGTTTCATTGCCCGTTGCATATCCCGCTTATCATCACGTTGTTTAATAGACTCGCGTTTATCGTGCAGTTTTTTCCCGCGTCCTAATCCGAGAAGAACTTTAACCCAACTGCCTTTAAAATACATTTTCAAAGGTACGAGAGTTAAACCATCTTTTTCGACTTTACCAATTAATTTATTAATTTCCTTCCGTTTGAGTAATAACTTGCGAGTTCGTCGGGGATCGTGGTTAAAATACTGGCTACTGGCTTCATAAGGAGAAATATGCACATTAATTAATACAGCTTCACTGTTACGAATCATCCCGTAACCATCCCGTAAATTGATTCTACCCGCGCGAATGGACTTAACCTCCGTCCCCACTAATTCAATCCCTGCTTCGTAGGTTTCGAGAATTTCATAGAGATAGCGTGCCTGACGATTATCGGCAATAACTTTAATACCGTTGCTTTTCTCGCCCATATTACCCTTAAACTGTTCTAATTTGAGACTACTTTCCTAACCTAGTTTACCATTATAGCTTGTTCTGATGGATTTTTTTAAAGGCTATCTTGCTGTCCTTGGCGATCGCAATTTTGTCCCAACGGGATTAAAAGTGGCCGCGATCGTCGGAAATCTAAGCATTAGTGTTGATAAATTTCTTGATTTGTGTTTTGATATTCACCAGTCTTTTCCGTCCTTCTTTGTTTGTGATACTAACTGTTGCATTGTGAAAATATCCTTCAGCAAGGGCAGAGAGAACCTCGAGATTAAACGAACTAGCATCGTCAATATCTTCGATAACGTTTGGTTTTTTCCCTTTTAGTTTTTGCGCTAATTGACCTCTTAATTCTGCGTCGAGAACGCGATCTAAATACTCATTAGACAGTTGCGGTTGTAAGCGCAAATAGCGATCGCTATCCTCTTCCTTTCGCAAAATAATTTTCCGAGAAATATATTCATCAATATCTAAAGGTGCATCCATCAAAACATCAATAATTCGCAGTCCCCATTGTGCCAGTCCCCAATGTCTGGTTTGCTGGTAGGGATAACCTTTAGTTGCTTCTCCTGTACCGATGGAAAGAATGCGAATATCCTCTAATTTATTCCCCAAATTGATTGCCGATGCGATCGCGCAAGCAGTAGGATTAGTAGCCCCCACTCCTCCATCAATCATCGAATAAGTTGTGCCTCGATAATTAAGAGGATAAGCAGGAAAAAAAGTAGGTGCAGAAGCAGAACAAATACAAGCCTCCCAAATTGGAATATCTTTATACCATTCTTGATCTCTCCAAGTTTTAAAGAAAATGGGAGTACGGCTGAAAGTATCGTAAGTCGGAATTAAGAGTTTAGGAGAGTTAGTATTTTGATCAATTTCAGCTAACGTTGCAGACCCTAATGCGTCTTGCAAAACTTTTTGTAAACCTCGGTTGGAAAATTTCGGAGCAGAAAGACCGCTTTGTATAATTAAAGGTATTCTTTGGGGGAAAAAATAGCCTTTTCCTCCCCAATAGGGAAAAATTCGGCGGCCTTGTTCTCGATAAAGCTGCACTAATTGTTCTCCCGTTTTGCCGATCGCAACTCCTGCGGCCAAAATCGATCCTGTAGAAGTCCCAGCAACAAAATGAAAATATTCTTGTAGAGTTTGACCTGTTAAAATATGAATTTCCCGTTCGATGAGAGAAAGCAGTGTTGCTGAGAGAATTCCTCGTATCCCACCCCCATCAAGACTTAAAATTCTATAAACCATCTTGTCAATTACCAATTACCAATTATTAATTGTCAATGAAGAAAGAGATAAAAAATAAATTTACTCTTCCTCATTTTTTACTATTTCATCTTCACTTTTTACTATTGCATCTTCATTGTTTACTGTTTTTTCTTTACTCTTACCTGTTCCTTTTTCATCCATTTCACTTTTCACTATTTCATCTTCACTTTTTATTATCTCATCTTCATTGTTTACTGTTTTTTCTTTACTCTTACTTGTTCCTTTTTCATCCATCAATTCGTGAAAGCGATCGCGTCCCGCATCATAATCTTTACTGGCATAACCTAACACGGTGCGAACGATCCATTTCTGCGGTTTTCCAGCTTTGAGAAGTTGCGCGATCGCATTGCGTAAAAAATCTTCTTCATTAACAAATTCTTGTTGAAACCAGTCTCGCATTTGATTGAAAGCCGTGCGATTATTGGCCTCATTTCCTTCCAGGTATTTTTCTCCCAAAAATTCCTTAAATCCTTTTCCCGAATCATTACCCAAATCTTGAGAATGCTTTTTATATTCTGTTACTCGGGTTTTACCCGTCAATTCTCGATAAAAAGAATTCAGGTTTTTCACTTCAACTCCCGGTAGAGAAGAATAAATAATATCCGTGGCGATCGCTCCTAATAAAACGTTTCCCAAAAACTTCACTTGTGTTATCGGTTCGACCCGCTCGGAAATACTTTGCAGGCGACTGGCTAACAATGGTGAGATTGCCCGTTTAATCAGCCAATTTCTCGCTTGAGCAAAACCGCGATCGCAGTGCATGGCACCAACCAGAGCCAGAAAAGCCGACCCAAAAGGATTATTTCTTTTTTGACGCAGTACCGCCCGGTCTTCTTTTAGTGCTAAAAAGGGATAAGATTCTCCTAAACCTAAGCGAAACCAAGTTTTAGTCAGTTGCTCCCCCCCAATCAGCTTTTGCAGTAAGCCTTTATACTTATCCACAGGAAGATAAGGACAATTGTAGTAAAGATAATGGGTCAAAGTGAGTTTATAGACTACTTCTCCTAAAAATGCCAATCGTTCGTTATTGGCTTCAGGATCGCCGAATTCTTTAGCATAAGAGGGGTGACTCAACGCTAAAAATAAAAGATCCGGGTGTTTGAAGTTAAACTCAATTTTTTGTTCGATCGGGGTATGATTCCAATTCATCTTGCAGATGCGTAGGGGGTTTATACCTATAATAACGCACTCTGAGCGCGATCGGGCTATTTTCTGACAATTCCCGTTAAAGAAATCATTACGACAAGGGAATATCGATAATTAAAGCGAGAAAATAACTAACAAGCAAGCAAACGATCGCCCTATAATAAACAATACAGCCAGCACATAAGGCGATGAAAACTGCAATATCTGAACAAATTAGCTCTATTTGGAGAAATTAAATATTTCTCTCCCTTCTTTGGCTATAATTAAACATTTTAAGTCGGTTTTAATCCCCCAAATAAGGCGATTTCAAAGATTTTTAGAAAACAATCAACATCAATAAATCCGATTTCTGTCAACCACTGGCATTGGGTTTCCATTGGTGCTAAAATGTTTGCATTTTTGTCATCTCTATGGTAGAATTTATGAGCGATTTCTTCTTTTGTGTTTTGGCTGCCTTTGGCCTGATGAAAACGATAGAGGGAATCAATAAATAATTCGTTAAAACACTGTTCTTCCCATTGCGATCGCGAGGAAATATGCTCTAGATTGAGAAATAATCCCCCTGGTTTGAGGAGAGAAAATATATCTTGGTAAATAGCTCGTTTTTGGTCATCGCTTTGGTGGTGGATGGCAAACCCGGAAACGATGACATCAAAATGAGTAAGATTTAATGCACTCATCTCTGGGATGAGGCGATCGCGCCAATATTCCGCCCCAAAATCTTCTGCAACAAACCGAAAATTCTCTGAAATTCCCGCAAAATTTGCTTTCGCTGTTGTTAACATTGTTGCGGAAAAATCGAGAAAAATGCCTCGGGAATCGGGATAAGATTGGTATAGCGATCGCCCTAAAATACCATCTCCGCAACCTAAATCTAAAAAACTTTCAACTTGAGGTTGAGTCATCGCAACGATTCTTAAGATCATATCAATTTGTTCGGCAGCAAGGGGAATTGCCCCCCTTATCCCTTCAAGAAAGGTTTTCGCAAGTTCTGGATCTTGCCAAACAGTATATTCACAATTCGCAGAAGTAGATCGAGCAGTCATGATTGTAATTACATTTCTTAATGAAAAAATAGAGCGATCGCCGCGCTAAAGTATTGATTTAATAACAAATATTCGGTAGATTGATTGGCTTTACGCGGTTTGTTGGGAAAGGGACTGATTTTATCAGTATTTTCTATATTTCCTCATCTAGAGATTAATGGCACGATCAAAACAAGAGTTTATCATAAATCTACCCATTTAAGAAAATGTTTCTCCGTGAAAATACCATTCAAATTGACTTAATAACCTGTACAACCCGTCCCTGTCAGCCTTCTTATCAGATTAAAGATCCTCTCGTTCCAGATCCGTTAATCTTATTGGCGATGTTGGGGGTTTTCGGGCTGACTGCTTTATTCAGCCGCAAGAAAATCTGTTAGGGTGAGGCGATCGCGCCCTTGCATTGATGCAAGTTTTTTAAGGCAGAGTATTCTGCTAAAACTCAACTTTGCAGGGGTTTGAGATCGAGTTCCCCATTGATAATTGTTGATAATTGATTGATAATTGTGAATTGATCATTAATAATTTTCGATCGCAATGGAACATCAATCGAACTGGTGGCATGAGGCCATTTTTTACGAAATTTACTTACGCAGCTTTCAAGACTCAAATGGAGATGGCATCGGCGACTTGAGAGGTTTAATCGATCGCTTAGACTACCTGCAAGATTTGGGGGTTGATGCCCTTTGGGTCTGCCCTTTTTATGAATCCCCCCACGTAGACTTTGGCTACGATATTAGCAATCATACCGCCGTCGATCCCCGTTACGGTACCCTCGCTGATTTCCAAGAACTTGTGCGGGAAGCCGATCGCCGCAATCTGAAAATTATTGTTGATATTATTCTCAATCACACCTCCGACGAACATCCTCTCTTTATCGAGTCGCGGCGATCGCGCAATTCACCTAAACGAGATTGGTATATTTGGCAAGACCCCAAACCCGATGGCAGTCCCCCCAATAATTGGGAGGGTTTCGAGCGTTCCTGCTGGACCTATGATGAAGAAACCCAGCAATATTACTATCATTTTCACTATATCCAGCAACCGGACCTCAACTGGCGCAATCCTAAAGTGATTGAAGAAATGTTTGCGGTCTGCGATTTTTGGTTAAATCAAGGGGTTGCGGGTTTGCGCTTGGATGCCATTAATTATTTAGTAGAAGACCCAGAATTGAGAGATAACCCCATTGTGGAAGAACTTCCAGAATATTTACGCAATATCTTTCAATTCAATCAATTACCCGTTCACACGATCAATCATCCCGATAATCATCCGCTTCTGCAACAGATGCGCCAGCATATCAAAACCAATCATCCCCAAGACCCCTTATTAATTGGAGAAATTTGGGTGCCCACGACTCAAGATATTCGCGAGTTTTATGGTCAAGAAGATAATGAACTGCAGTTACCCTTTAATTTTCTCCTCAGTACCGTCCCTAGCTTAAGTGCCGTCGCCTTCCGCGAGAAGATTCAAGACTTTGAGGAAAACTTGGCAGGATTACCCACAACGGTTGTTTTAAGCAATCACGATTTCCCGCGATCGACCACGCGCTACGGTACTCCCGATAACAGCGATCGCATTGCCAAATTATTAGCCACTTTCTTGCTCACCCTACGAGGCATTCCCTTTATCTACTATGGGGAAGAATTGGGCATGGTGGACACTCCCCCCGATCGCCTAGACGAAGTGCAAGACCCCCGAGGACGACTGCGCTGGCCGGAATACAAAGGCCGGGATGGATGTCGCACCCCCATGCAGTGGAATGAGCAAACGAATGCCGGATTTACCGAGGGAACACCTTGGTATAAAATTGCTCCTGATTATCTCCATCGCAATGTTGCAGTCCAAGGCCAAGACCCTGACTCGATCTTGAACTATTACAAGCAACTGATCCAATTACGACGCGATCGCCCCCCCTTAAGACAAGGTACTCTCACTTTAATCGGCAAAGACGAGCAAGTTTTAGCTTACACGCGACAAACCGATGAGGAACAACTGTTAATTCTCTTGAATATGTCCCCGCAAAGTCAAAGTTTCAGCCTCCCTGAATTTGCCGATCGCCCTGGGCAAATTTTGCTCTCTACCCATCCAGAGAAGGATTCCGCAACGGTAGGGGAAAACCTTCCTTTAATGCCCTTCGAGGGCGCGATCGCCCTCCTACAACACTAAAATTCCCGCTCAAAGATAGCAAACCCAAATGCCTCCATCTCAATAGTGCGATCGCCGTTGCCCAAATTGGTGACTTCAAAGCTAGTAACACCGGAACTCATAACGGGTTTTCCATAGCGACAAGAGACCAAATAGGCTTGAGTTTCTTCGGCAAAATTAAACACGCACAGCAAGCGTTGATCGCGAACTTTACGAATAAAAGAAAGTACGTCTCTGCCAACTTCGATGGGGTCAAAATCACCATATTTCATCGCCGGCTGTCGGTTGCGCCAGCGCAGCATCTTGCGAAAATAGTGAAGTAAGGAATCGGGCTTTTCTTCTTGAACATCCACAGCTAAGGAATTAAAGTTTTCATCAACTCGAATCCAAGGGGTGACGGCATCAGTGAAACCCCAATTGGCTTTTTCAGTTTCCCAAGGCATGGGAGTACGACAGCCATCTCGCCCAGCAAAGTAAGAATGAAAGTTAATGCCCAAGGGATCTTGCATATCCTCTTGGGATATCTCGGTTTCAGTCAGCCCTAATTCTTCTCCTTGATAGAAACAGATAATGCCTCGCAAACAGGCCAATAAAGTAACCAGCCATTTTTCAAAAGCGGGAATTGTCTCTGGATTTTGGGGTTGCCAACGCGATCGCGCTCGGGGAAAATCATGGGTACTCATGGTCAAACAAATCATCTCTTCCTCATCATCTTCAAGATGCAAAGAGAGTTCTTCTTGTGCCGAAGCAACCAATTCGGGGGTTAATTTTTCATTGACGAGTAGGGAGCTATTATAGGCAGTGTGGAGTCGTTTATCACCGCGAATATATTCGACAGTTTGACGCATGGGATCTTCGGCAGCAGCAATTTCTCCCAAAGAGATTGTGCCAGGGTATTTATTAAGAACCTTACGAATCCGTCGCAGGGATTTAATATTTTGCACCTGATTGATATTGTGGAGATTAATAAAATTTGAATAGGGATTGAGAGGAGAAACACCGTCTTGAATGGGCATCCCTTCGGTACGAGAAGGATTATCTAACTTACTAGGGTCGTGCATATAATAGTTGCAAACATCAAGACGAAATCCATCAACGCCTTTCTCTAACCAAAATTCTGCCACCTTCATGATTTCTCGCACCACATTCAGGTTATGCCAATTCAGGTCTGGTTGACATTTGAGAAAATTATGTAAATAGTATTGTTGGCGAGATTCGTTCCACTCCCATGCCGTACCACCAAAAACCGACAGCCAATTATTCGGCGGACTGCCATCTGCTTTGGCATCGGACCAAACATACCAGTCTGCTTTAGGATTATCTCGGTCAGATTGACTTTCTACAAACCAAGAATGGGTATCGGAAGTATGACTCCAGACTTGATCGATAATCACTTTCAAGTTCAAAGCATGAGCTTTTTCAATCATCTCTTCAAAATCCTCAATCTCACCAAATAAGGGATCGACGGCATAGTAATCTGAGATATCGTAGCCAAAATCCTTCATGGGAGATTTAAAGAAGGGGGTAATCCAAATTGCGTCAATGGGAAGAGAGGCCAAATAGTCTAACTTTTTGGTAATTCCTTGTATATCTCCGACTCCATCGCCGTTACTATCGTAAAAACTGCGGATATAAATTTCATAAATTACGCATCCATACCACCAAGCGCGATCGGGTTTTTGGTTTGACATTGTTTAAAGATTAACAATCGATTATCAACTTTTAATTATCAGCGATCGGTTCATAATTCGCAAAATTGCGATCGCCCTATTTGAGAATTCGTGGAGAGGGGTCGTTGCTGGCCGAGGGACTGGATTTGATATAATAGCCAAATTCCGTCGATCGCGTCCAAACTATGAGTTTTCGAGACGAATTTGAGTTACTATTGCGAGCCTGCTATCCTCTTATTTATATTCCCACCCCGGAAGAAGAACGAGTAGAAAAGGCGATCGCGGCATCGGCAAAGCGATCGGGAAATCGCGCTGTTTATATTTGGGATTTTGTCGAAGGCTATCAAGATAATCCTAATAATGCCGGATTGGGTCGCCGCAATCCCCTACAGGCGTTAGAATTCATCGAACAACTCCCCGAGGCTTCTCCTGTTATCTTCATCCTACGGGATTTTCAGCGCTTTTTAGAGGATGTTTCTATCTCTCGGAAGTTACGCAATTTAGCGCGAAAATTGAAGTCCCAACCGAAAAATATTGTCATTATTTCTCCAGATATTACTATTCCTCCTGAATTAACGGAAGTCTTTATTATTCTTGATTTTCCTTTGCCTACCGGGGAAGAAATTAAGACTGAAATTCAACGTTTATTAGGCTCTACGGGGCAAACTTTAAGTGAAAATCTTTTAGACGAACTGACGCGATCGGCACGGGGACTCTCTTTAGAGCGAATTCGGCGGGTGTTGGCAAGGGCGATCGCGGCTCGGGGAAAAATAGAGTTGGAAGATGTGGAATTAGTCCTCGAAGAAAAGCGCCAATCTATTCGCCAAACCCAAATCCTTGATTTTTACCCAGCGAGGGAACAAATTTCTGATATTGGGGGATTGGATAACTTAAAGGAGTGGCTGTTGCGGCGGGGTGGGGCTTTTAGTGATAAGGCAAGGGAGTATGGATTACCTCACCCTCGGGGGTTATTATTGGTTGGCATTCAAGGCACTGGTAAGTCTCTCACGGCAAAGGCGATCGCGCACCATTGGCACCTTCCCCTGTTGCGTCTGGATGTGGGGCGCTTATTTGGCGGTTTGGTGGGAGAATCTGAGTCTCGCACTAGGCAAATGATAACTCTTGCTGAAGCCCTATCCCCTTGCATTCTCTGGATAGATGAAATCGATAAGGGTTTTGCAGGATTTGACGGTAAAGGCGATTCTGGTACTACCAGCCGCGTCTTTGGTACTTTTATTAATTGGCTGGCAGAAAAGCGATCGCCAGTATTTGTTGTTGCTACGGCCAATAATATTCAAACTTTACCGCCAGAAATGTTGAGAAAAGGACGATTTGATGAAATATTTTTTGTAGGTTTACCTTCTCAAGAAGAACGCAAAGCTATTTTAGCAGTACATTTATTGCGCCTGCGCCCTCATAATTTACAAAACTACGATTTGGAACGATTGGCTTACGAAATACCGGATTTTTCAGGGGCAGAAATTGAACAAACTCTCATTGAAGCAATGCACATTGGCTTCAGTCAAAATCGCGATTTTAGCACCGATGATATTATCGAAGCAGCCAGTCAAATTATTCCCCTCGCCCGCACAGCACAGGAACAAATTCAATTTTTACAAGATTGGGCAGCAGCAGGAAAAGCACGGCTTGCTTCTCGTACTAAGCCGATTGGTTAATGTACAGGGATTGTGAACTACCGCTATCGAATCAAAGATTACGATAGCGGCTTCCCTTTTCACTGGGGATCGCGCTAGACAGAACCGAAGTTCTACCACCTCGTCTTATATCCCCTCCCAGGGCAGTAGAGCTAGTTCCTAACTCTAATACTTGTGTTGAACGCAGTCGAAGTATCCGTAAGCCTTCATTTT
>NZ_JAYGHV010000415.1:0-13517 GCF_034932145.1 Spirulina sp. 06S082
ATGGTTCTCAAAATATTGGTGCGAGATATTGGGCTTGGAAACGCAAACTGGCGCACAGAAATGGTTGTCAGTTGTCTGATGGCAAAAGTTCCTCAGACAAACGGAGAATGCCCGTCACTCTCTCTACGCTATGGGAGAGTGAAGCCCCTCATCTATCCGTAGGATGATGAGCGGGTGCATTCACCTATTATAAATTGAACAGGTGCATTAAAGATAATCGGCGAATTCATTGTTCTTTCTCTTCATTCTCAATAACTTTAAAGACTTCCACAAGAAAATATATTACAGCGATCGCCAACATGACTTGCGAGTTGTAAAATAAGATTTGGCCTGAAACTAGCGAGAGGAAAAGAATGGTTAACGAAGCAGCAATTCCCGTCGTTGTCAACGGTGCGGGGGGTAAAATGGGTCGAGAGGCGGTTAAAGCTGTGGCCCAAGCCGAGGGGATGGTCTTGGTGGGTGCAGTGGACCTCAACCCCAACCTATTAGGACAAGATGCGGGAGTCGTTGCAGGGTGCGGTGAACTGGAAGTTCCTATTCTGAATGATTTACAAAGTATTTTAGTGGTGGCGACCCAGGAAGAAATTCAGGGGGTAATGGTGGACTTCACCCACCCCGACGGCGTTTACGACAATGTCCGCAGCGCGATCGCCTATGGGGTGCGCCCAGTAGTGGGAACCACGGGACTAACCCCAGAACAAATCAAAGAGTTGGCGGAATTTGCCGAAAAAGCGACAACGGGTGCCTTAATTGTGCCTAATTTCTCCATTGGCGTGATTTTAATGCAGCAAGCCGCACTCCAAGCTGCGAAATATTTCGATCATGTCGAAATTATCGAACTGCACCACAACCAAAAAGCCGATGCACCAAGCGGGACGGCGATTAAAACGGCGCAAATGCTGGCAGAATTAGGAAAAACCTATAATCCCCCCTCCGTAGTAGAAACAGAACACTTAGCGGGGGCGAGAGGAAGCGTTGGTGATGAAAATATCCGCATTCACAGCGTGCGTCTCCCAGGACTTATCGCCCATCAAGAGGTTCTGTTTGGTTCTCCTGGTCAAATTTACACCTTGCGCCACGATACCAGCGATCGCGCTTCCTTCATGCCAGGGGTTCTCCTCGCCATTCGCAAGGTTACTGAATTAAAATCCTTAGTATATGGGTTAGAAAAAATTCTTTAATTGGGTTGCATCTTCGTGAAAATCTCCAGATATTAACAATTCCTCTAGCAACCATGATAAAACGAAGAAATTTTCTGCAATATTCTCTGCTTTTTCTGGCTGGCTGCACCACAGCCAGCCAGAATTCCGATCGCAATACGACCCATAAAATCAGCAACTGGCCGACAAAATTGCATTTTGGCATCAGCGATGTGCAGGATAGAGAAATATTGGAGCGAGACTATGCTACTTTTCGCATGAGGCTCGAAGAGGTACTCGAAACCACAATTGAGTTAGTGCCTTTAGATAATATCGTTGCAGTCGCTCCTACCATGCTGGCGGGGGAGTTAGACTTAGTTTGGGCTGGACCATCAGAATATGTCGTTTTATCCGCCAGGGCCAAACCTGTCCCCCTTGTCACCCTCAAACGACCAGGATATCGTACCGTAATTGTGGTTCCCCAAGAGAGCGATATTCAGTCTTTAGCAGATTTACAGGGGAAAACCCTTGATATTTGGAAAACTGGTTCCACTTCTCATTTAGGAACTGCGGCACTTTTTGCCGAGAAAAACCTACAAATTCAATCCGATCTCAAACTTGTTCACCTCGATCCACAAGCGCAATTAGCCAATTTGCAGGCTGGAAAAATCGATGCTTTTGCACGGGGATACACTTCCTATCTCACGATGCTGGAAAAAGCAGGGTTATCTGAGGACGAACAAACTCGTATTATTGCGAGTACACCAGAATGGCCGGGAGATATTTTTGTCGCCAGTAACCAGCTTGACCCAGAGATCGTCACGGAGATGCGATCGCGGTTGTTAGTGGGTCAGAAACAACTGGTAGAAGCAATTCTCGCCATTGAAGACTTATCAACTCGGTTTGAAGGTGCTTCGATGGAGGTTGCTGAGGATTCGGATTATGATTATATGCGCCAGGCCTACAAGGCGATCGGTCAAGAAAGTTTAATTCAGTAAATCTTATTTTCCTCATGCTGATTCCTATCACCCGCGAGAAATTTGAACAGTTAGTCCCCTCCATCGCCACGGGATCGCAATATGCTGCGGTTTGGGGTACCGTGAGGGATGTTTTGCGACGACTATTAATCTCTTTTGTGGGTGTGATTGTCCTTTTCGTCTTAGATGTTCTTTTTGGGGGAGTTGCTCAAGGATTTAAGTTTATTTTGGGGATTGTTTTCGGCTTTTATTGGTTGTGGTCTCCTGTCTATTGGGCGAGTATCAAAAATGCTTCCTATCGGAAATGGCGCTATAGTGGCTTTTGGCGAGGGCGGGTGTTAGATACTTTTATTACGGAGGATATCATCGATGAGGCGGAAAGTTTTAACCGTTTGGGAGATTTGGTCATTGTCGAAAATCGCGAACGCCGTATTAATGTAGAAATTGGTGATAAAGAAGGATTTAGAACGATTATTAAGGCTCCTCTGCAACGCATTCATAAGGCGATCGCGCGGGGACAACCGGTAGAATGTTTAGTGATGTCCAACGATCCCGATCTGGAAAGTATTCGAGAGGTTAGCGATGTTTATATTCCCAGTCAAGACCTTTGGGTAGGGGCTTATCCTTGCTTGCGTCGGGACTTTTTTCTGGCTATGCGGGAGGATCTGCGCGATCGCTACGGGAAGAAAAGTTCTCGCACTACAACATCTCCATCATCTCAGAAAAACCGCCCCCCTCGCCGTCCCTCCCCCCCTCGTCGGTCATCGGAGGAGAGTCGGAGAGGCGATCGCGACTATGCAGAATTGCGACGACGCAGACAACGAGAAGATCGACGCAGGGAAAGGGCGACAAGTCGTAAAAGTGAAGACGATTAAATCCAGTCAAAACCTCACTAATCTATCCCTGGAAAAGACTCAACAAACTCTATTTCAAGATCGGGAAAACTGTCCACGAATTTAATTTTAAAATCGGGGAAATGTTCCACAAATTGCCACTCTCCGCAATCATCAGGAAATGAAGTAACGGTTTTAACTTTGAGATCGGCAAAGGAGGTGACAACCTTAACTTTAAAATCAGGGAAATTCTCAACAATTTGCACTTTCCCAGACAATTTTTTGCCACGATAGGTACAAGTTTGTGCGTCGATCGCCGCATCAGCCAGTGCGGAAGGAGTAATAAAAAGAACGCTCAATGCGATCGCGCCGATTTTAATTATGCTAAAAGTATTTTGCATAGCAATCATGGGGAAAAACACTGGGTTTTAAGAAAATAATTTCTATCTCTTCGTAAAAATGCAGGGTTTTCCTCCATTTTACCCCTTTTTCTCTCGTTTGATTCCATCTTTTTTCTTCTCTAATCCTTGTAGAGCAGTCTTTTTACTTTTTATCAGCAAACCCTAATTAAGTAATGAGCGATCGGCGATCGCTCATTACTCCTTGAACATGACTACCGAGTTCCTGTTGGTTGCAGTCTATGCCCTTGAAGTAAACTTGCCATTGCTTCATAATATAGATCGGGATCGTAGGCAATTAAAAGTAGATCGACTCCCGAAATTAACGCCTTTTTAATTGCACCATTAATGCCTTCTGAACTTCCATAAACTGCTTTCATACAAAGATCGTCAGTAATTAAAATCCCGCGATATTGCCATTTTTCTCGAATTAATCCTCGAATGACAGGAGGAGAAAAAGAAACAGGATGTTGTGTATCTAATGCCATTAATTTTGCGTGTCCTAACATTGTCCAAGCTGAAGAGTCTTTCATTATCTCGCGAAAAGGTATCCAATCATCTTGTTCTAATTCCTCTACGGATGCGTTTAATTCTGCATCTGCGACATGAGTATCATTTTCAACTCTTCCTAAGCCTGGAAAATGCTTAATCGTGCATTTTACATCAAATTGTACTAAGGTACTGCAGTACCATTTTGCCACCAATGTCACGATTTCACTATCATCAGAAATCGCACGACGATAAATTTGTGAATAGCGATCGCGCTGATTAACAACACCCTTATTCAAGTCTACCACAGGGGCAAAATTAACATTAATTCCCAGGTCTGATAATTCTCGACCTTGAGTTGAAGCGTATTCGATAACTGCTTTTTTTATGTTTTCGATGTTCTTTTCTTTCGCAACGATTTCCGAGAGAGAAGGTAAATAAGTTAAAGGAGGGGATAAACGAGAGACTATTCCTCCTTCTTGATCTGTGGCAATCCATAAAGGAGATAATCCTTGCGATCGCCTAATTTCCTGTAATGTTTCTAGTTCTGTTTTAATCTCCTCATAAGTTTTATTTTCAATATTTCTTGTTGTAATAAAAACTCCTGCGATCGCACGTTTTTCGACCAGTTTAACAGCATCATTAATATCCTTATAACCGACAATAAAATGTTTTCCGAATACTTCCAAACTTTCTACTTCTGCACCTAAAACAACGCGATATTTTTGCCAATAAAACTGCGCTTCATTCGCAACAGTAATCGTTAAACCAACAACACCGAGGAAGGCGATCGCAAAAGCCATTCCTTTTTGCAAATTCCAGGTTTTTTGTCGCAGTTGCAAACATCCCGAGAGAATAAGCAGAGAACTTCCTAACAAAAGAACGACTAAAATAATGTCTCGAATACTCGCTAAACTTGGCGTTCTCAATTGAGTTGAGAGAACAATTAAAACAATATTGATAATAATTTGCGCGATCGCTGCGATCGTAAAAATCATAATTTTTCGACACTCTCTAATTCTAATTCTGCCTTCTCTAATTCACCCTCTTCTAATTCTAACTCTTCAATGTCGAATTCATCCTCCCCTAATTCTAAATCTCCATTCATTTCCTTTGGCGTTTCATAAATTGATTTTTGAGGTAAAATGATTTCAAACTCTGAGTATTCTTGAGGAGAAGAACGAACCCTCACTTCCCCTTGATGGAGAGAAACAATCGTTTCTCGCGCTAAAGATAAACCCAGTCCCGTCCCTTCTCCAGTGGGTTTAGTCGTGAAGAAAGGCTCAAAAATTTTGTCTAAATTGTCAGGAGGAATACCAATACCGTTATCGCGAATGGTAATTTTAACGCGATCGCCCATCTCTTCAGTTTTGACCATTAAAATCGGAAAATAATCAGCTTCTCCTTCTAGCTTGCGATCTTTCATCGCATCAAAAGCATTGTGTAAAATATTAATAATTGATGTATTAAAACTTTGGGAAAAAACTAGCACGGGCTTGAGATTTGGATCGTAATCAACATCTAATTTAGCATCAAAATCGGCAATTTTTTCTTGAAAATTATGATAGGTTAGTTGAACCGCTTCTTTTAACAATTGATTGAGATCGGAAAGAGACGCATTTTCCGTTCCTCCCCCCGCATGACCGAGCATTCCATCAACAATTTTTTCAATTCTTTTGCCATTATGATGAATAGTTTTCACGCATTCTTTGAAATCTTCAATAATTTCATTAATATATTCCACCGCATCTTCTTCTAACTTAGAAGATTGTGCTTCCAACTCTTCTTCAAGGTCGTGGGTTAACTGTACCGTCAAGTCAGAAAAATTATTCACAAAATTGAGAGGATTGCGAATTTCATGGGCAATTCCTGCGGTTAAAGACCCCAAAGAAGCTAATTTTGCTTGAGAGATCATCTGGTTTTGAGCCGTTTGTAATTGATCTAAAGTTTCTTCTAACTGTACATTTGTTTCTCCCAACTGTACATTTTTAGTGTTCAATTCTTCCGTTCGTTCTGCAACTTTAATCTCTAAGGTTCGTGCATAGTCTTCAATGCGTTGATAAGAACGTTTTAAGTTTGCGATCAAAGTCGCTCCAATTTTAACGATCGCGCTTCCCGTTAAAGTCATTAAAGCAGGAGTCATGGGTATCCACCAATTGTTTAAAAAGATACCAAAAACCCCAAAAATAAGAACGCTGCTGGCAACCAGAAAACGAATCAGAGTGCGAATTGTTGATAATTTAGCCAGACCATCCACCGATCGCCAATGAGAAATCCCTAAAGCACCAATACCAGACCAAAGAAGGATCCACAGCCATTCTAAATACTCAGGTAAAGTCGAAATCAGCGATCGCTCTCCTAAAGCGGCTCCAATGATAAAACTGGTCACTTGAGCATTAACTTCTACCCCCGTCATCAACGTGGGTAAACCTGAAAACGGTTCGCTATAAGGTGTGAGAAAAAAATCTTTGAGACTGGGTGCAGTCGAACCGATAAAGACAACGCGATCGCGAAATAAATCTTCCTCAATGCGTCCTTCAAGAACATCCTGCATAGAAACAAAACGAAAACTATTTTCCGCAGCGCGATAGTTCAGTAAAACTTGATAGCCGCGATTATTAGCACGCATATATCCGCCATCATTAGCCTCAAAACGTTTAAAAATGGCTGGACCGATACCAAATTTTCCCTTATCTAGTATTTCAGGAGAAATACCTTCTGCTTCGAGATACATCCAAGCAAGTTTAAACCCCAAACTAAAAACTGTTTTGCCATCGGGGTCAGATAAATAGATAAAACCGCGCCGAATTTTGCCATCCACATCCCAGGGTAAATCATTAGCAGTAACCTGCTCCAATTCCGCTAAAACGGGAGGAGGAGGAATAATCACAGTGGCATTGTCTGAGGCCGTTTTTGTCGGCGCATCCCCAACAATTTTTTGAATTCCGATTAAATTGGGGGTCGATCGGGCAAATTCTAACCATTCCTCATGGCCGGGTTCCTTGACAAAATCGCGATAAATATCCAAACCGATCGCTCGCGGTTGTTGTGCTTTAATTTTTTCTAATAACTGAACGATTAAAGCATCCGAAAAAGGCCAATCTTCGACGGATTGTAAATCAGATTCATTAAACCCAACAATAACAATCCGCGAATCAGTGGCCAAGGGCGGCCGCAAGCGAGTCATTTGGTCGTAGACAGATAATTCGAGGAGTTGTAGGAGTCCCGTCAAGCGGACTAAGATAGTGAATCCGGCGACACCTCCTGCTACAATTGATTCTCCTCGCCATTGCCAGAAAAGTTTTTGGAACTTAGTCCATAACATGGTTTATCTCAAAGTTTTTCCTTGTTGCGATCGCAGGTTGTTAATTTGGCGATCGCCTCTTCTACGGACATAGTTCCCAAGTCTCCCGAAGCACGACTGCGAAGGCTTAAAGTATTACTTTCCACCTCTTTTGCCCCCACGATCGCCATAACGGGGATCTTTTGTTTTTCCCCATTGCGAATCATTTTAGCGAGACGTTCCCCACTGGTATCTATTTTGGCACGAAGTCCCACAGCCTGCATTTTGGCGACCACTTCTCGAGCATAATCTAAGAATTCATCGCTAACGCAGAGCAAGCGCAGTTGTTCGGGAGCCAACCAGAGGGGAAAATCTCCCGCGTACTCTTCAATTAAAATGCCAATCAGTCGCTCTAAGGAGCCAAAAGGAGCGCGGTGAATCATAACTGGACGCTGGCGAGAACCATCCTCCGCCACGTATTCTAATTCAAAGCGATCGGGCAAGTTATAATCGACCTGTACGGTGCCGAGTTGCCATTCTCGCTCGAGAACATCATGGAAGATAAAATCGAGCTTAGGACCGTAAAAAGCCGCCTCTCCAGGTGCCTCAAAATGCTCCATTTCCAAATGCTCTACCGCGCTGCGAATTGCATTTTCAGCCTTGTTCCAATTCTCTACCGAACCAATATATTTATCCGATTCTGGATCGCGAAAACTTAGCCTCGCTTTGAAGTTTTGCAACTGCAAACTATTAAAAACCGTGAGAATCAAATCTACTACACTGAGAAATTCTTCTTCAAGTTGATCGGGACTGACAAACAAGTGAGAGTCATCTACCGTAAAGCCCCGCACTCGGGTTAATCCCCCTAATTCCCCAGACTGTTCGTAACGATAGACCGTGCCGAATTCTGCGAGACGCATGGGAAGTTCCCGATAAGAGCGCATTTCATCCTTATAAATTTGGATGTGAAAAGGGCAATTCATGGGTTTGAGGACGAAACCTCGTTCCATCGCCGCCGACTCTGCATCCTCTGCCATCATGGGGAACATATCCTCTTTATAGTTCTGCCAATGGACGGAGATTTTAAAGAGGTCGGTGCGAGCAATGTGAGGGGTAACGACTCCGAGATAGCCGCGTTTTACCTGTTCTTCCTTGAGAAAATTCTCCAATAGCGATCGCACGATCGCCCCTTTAGGAGTCCACAGAGGCAAACCGGGTCCAACGGAATCTGAGAAGATAAATAAGCCCAATTGCTTACCTAACTTGCGGTGATCCCGCTTCAATGCTTCTTCCTTGCGGCGCTTGTATTCCTTCAGTTGTTCCGGGGTTTCCCAAGCAGTACCGTAGATGCGCTGTAATTGTTCCCGATTTTCATCCCCGCGCCAATAAGCACCAGCGACATTTTCAATGGCGATCGCCTTGGGATTCAATTCCGAGATACTTTCTAGATGAGGACCCGCACAGAGATCCCACCATTCCTCGCCAAGGTGGTACAAGCTAATCGAGTCCCCTTTAATGATATCCCGCAGGATTTCCAGTTTATAGGGTTCCTTAATTTCTTTGATGCGCTTTTCGGCTTCTTCCCGGCTGACTTCTTCGCGAATAACGGGGAGTTTCTGCTTAATAATCTTGTCCATCTCTTTCTTGATCGCCTTGAGATCCTTATCGGTAACGGGTTCGGGCTTATCAAAGTCGTAGTAAAAGCCTGTTTCTGTCCAAGGACCGATCGTTACCTGCGCTTGAGGAAAGAGTTTCTGTACCGCCATCGCTAAAACGTGGGAGGTGGTGTGACGGATGCGTTTGAGGGTATCTGATTCGCTGGTGCGGGGCAGGCGAATGGGGGGCTGTTGCTCTTGTTCTTCGGCGTTGGGTAACGGTTGATTCATATTCCTTATAATGCAATTCTGCGTTTCTCTATGATACGAGAAAATACGAGAAAAGAGGGTTTTGGCGATCGCCGGAATTGTTGATTTTTTGGAGAGGGAAGGGGCGATCGACAAGAAAAAACCTCGAATTAAAAATCCGAGGAAGTTAAAGATATTGTTTCGGCAAGGGCGATCGTTTCTTGCCTCGTGAAGCCATCGATGATACTCATCCCTGTTAAATTTAACGTATGATTTTATTGTAATTAAGAATACGTTCCATTACAATTTAGTAAATACATTCATTCTATCCCATTATGGGACTCCCGCTTTTCTGCATGGTAGAATTGAGGAAAATGACACAGCCTGGACTATTAGAACTCGCTCACGAAAAACTTTATTGGCCGCACCCCGAGCAAATTTGGACACCCAAGGGATCGGGTCCGAGAGTATATGCAGAATTAGTACAAAAAAAGATTGGTAAGGCGATCGCGAGAGAATTCAGTGAAGATGCGAGAGATGCAAAGTTTGGTATTCTGGCCGCAAATCCTGATGGGAATAGTACAGAAGCCCCGCTTGCTATTGTTTGTGAATTTAATAGACCTATATCTCCAGAAACTTTAAAGGAGACTTATCGTTTGGCATGGAGTTTTAGTCGAGCGCGATCGCTCATTACAGTAGAACCCAATGCGTTAAAAGTTTGGACGTGCTGCGAACCCGCATCAAAAGAAAATTTAGAAAAGCTCAAACCCGTTGAGGAAACAAATCGAGGATCTTTATCAGAACAAGCTGCTCGGGCTTTACATTGGGTTGATTGGGTATCGGGAGAGTTTTTTCAAAAGCGCAGCAAGCGTTTTAAAAGAAGTGGTGCTGCCGATCTGATGTTACTAGACAATCTGAAAGAACTGAGAAAAATATTAGACAACCAAAAACTCGATCTCGATACAATTCACGATCTTTTAGCAAGAGCAATTTTTATTCAGTTTCTAGCTCAACGCAAAGATTCAAGCGGTTGTGCTGCTTTGAATGAGGAGATTTTTAATGATTTATATCGAACTGGAATTTTATCGCAAAACTATCAAGAATTTGCTGAAATTTTAACCGATTTTGATGATACTTATCAGTTTTTTCGATGGCTGAATAGTAAATTTAATGGAGATTTATTTCCCGGAAAAGGCGCAACAGAAGCAGAAAGAGAAGCCGAATGGCAGGCAGAAATACACAAGGTAAAATCAGAGCATTTGAATTCTCTTGCGAATTTTATTCGAGGCGATCTAAGAATGAAAGATGGTCAACTATGCCTCTGGCCGCAATACTCATTTGATGTCATTCCTTTGGATTTTATTAGCAGTATTTATGAGGAATTTGTCAGCCCAAAAACCAATAAAAAATCCGATCAAAAAATAAGTAAAGGAGTTCACTATACACCTGAATATATTGTTGATTTTATTTTAGATGGTGTTTTAGAGTGGGAGGGTCAAGAATGGGACTTAAAAATTCTCGATCCTGCTTGCGGGTCTGGGATTTTTCTAGTGAAAGCATTTCAACGATTGGTTTATCGCTGGAAAAATAAACATCAGAAAAAAATAAATCCAAGCGATTTACGAAACTTGTTGCAAAATAATTTCTTTGGAGTCGATATTAATGCTCAAGCAGTTAGAGTAGCTTCATTCAGTTTGTACTTGTCTATGCTTGACGAGATCGATCCTCGCGAATATTGGGAAAATGAGGTAAGTTTTCCTGTTTTACGTGGTACAAGATTAATTGATGATGATTTTTTCAATGAAAATATTAAGGGACTTCGGACTCAAGGGGATCGAGAAAGTTATGATTTAATAATTGGTAATGCACCTTGGGGTAGAAATACTGTAACAAAATTGGCCGAACAATGGGCTAAAAAATATGAGTGGGAAACATCTTATGGTAATATAGCGCCTTTTTTCTTGCCTAAATCTATGGAATTAGCTAAAGTTGATGGAAAAATCTCTATGATGCAACCATCAGGAGCTTTAATTTTTAATCAAATTCAGACTGCACAAGATTTTAGACAGAAGTTATTTGCAAAATTCAAGATTGAAGAAATTGTGAATTTGTCTGCTCTTCGTTTTAGTCTTTTTAAAAAAGCGGCTTCTCCATGTTGTATTATTACTTTGTCTAAGAATGAACAAGATACAGATCCTTTTTTATACATTTGTCCCAAACCTTTAAAAAGTCAAGATGATGATTATTTTATCGTTATTGAACCCCAAGATATTAGTTTTTTGTCTCCTTACGAAGCGCAAACAGATCCTTTTATTTGGACAGCTTTGATTTGGGGAGGACGAAGAGATCTCGTTTTAATTCGCAATTTAAGTAAATCGATTACACTGGAAAAGCTAGAAGAATCTAATCAAATCATAAAACGTCAAGGTATTATTCGTGGTAATTTGCAAAAAAATCAATCTGTTATTGTAGGAAGACACATTTTAGAAGATGCAAAATTTTTAGATAAAAATTTCATTATTATTGATGTAGATCGATTACCGATTAATAAAGATCCAAGGACTGATTCTCGAGCTTCTACAAATTTTTCTGCTTTTGAGATGCCACAAATGATATTAAAACAAAGCTGGAAAAAAAAGATTGGTCGATTTCAAGCAGCAATTTCACGGTCAACTCAAAATCAAGCTGCTTTGTGTTCTAAAAGCTATGTAAGCATTCATTTTGAGAAAAATTCATCCTCAATTTGTGATGTAGCTTGTTTAACCTATAATAGTAAACTAGCTGTTTATTATTTGTTGTTATCAAGTGGTCGATTTGCTTCCTATAGACCTGAAGTAAACGTTGATGATTTGCTGCGAGTACCCATACCAAATTCTAACTTAGAAATACCAGAAAATATCAAAACTTATGATGATATTGATGGGTATATTCGTAAAGCCTTTGAATTTAAAGAGAGTGAATGGACATTAATTGAAGATTTATTTGCTTATACCCTTCCTGACTTTCAAGGCAACAAGAATTCACCCGGAAGACAACCAACTCACCGCAAAAAGCTAGAATCATCGCAAGAGATTCTAGAACCCGAGTTATGCCAATATTGTGAATATTTTATCAAAGTTATAAAAGCTAGCTTTGGTCAAGATAAATATGTTTGCGCCACCATTTTTCAAGAAATGGAAAAAAACGATTTACCTATTCGCTTAGTAGCCATTCATCTTAATAAATTTTTGCACGATGGTGTTAAAGTAGAATCTATTGACTCTATCGATCTAATCAAAAAAATGGAGACTTTAAATGAAAATTTTATAAAATCGCACAATGACACAGAAAATAGTATTTTTTATCAGCGTGTCGCTCAAATTTATGATTCCCTTGAAATTGAAAAGGAAATTGGAGGTGAACTTGAAAGAATAAAAATTCCGACAATTTATTTTGTTAAACCCGATCGCATTCGCTATTGGACTCGTTCTATGGCCTTGCGCGATGCGGATGAAGTTGCTGCTGACTTCATGAGATGGCACACAAAATTTAATATTGCAAATAATAATGGCTAAGAGAAACATCCAAAAAACAAAATCTTCCCCTCCTCTTATATTTACAGAATTCCTAAAGGTTTGGGATGAAGATGGTTCAAAAATCTTATTAGAACTTGTCTGGCAAGCCTACGATCTTCTCAAAGAGGAAAATTTAGCTCAATTAGATGAAAGATATATTACACAATGTTTAGAACCAAACATTCATAAAGTCATGAATGGATTCGAGCCTTTTTACATTCAGCATGGTCCTTATGAAAACGAAACAAAAAAACCTCCTCCAGCACAACCACCACAGCCCGATCTTGCCTTTATTTTAAATGAAGATCGAAGGAGTATGTGGCCATTAGAAGCAAAACTTTTACATTCTGATAAAGCTGTAGCTCAATATATCAAAGAAATTCATGACAATTTTTTAACCTGTCGTTATGCTCCATTTTCTGGTGAAGCCGCTATGTTAGGATATCTCCTTAAAGGAAAGGCTCAAAATGCTTTTGATGAAATTGCAAAAAAATTAGAATGTACTTTATTTCATTATCCTTATTTTTTAAAACGCCCGCACAAAATTTCAAAACACTATCGAGAAATACCGCAAGAGAAAAATTATCCTGAAAATTTTAAGTGTCATCATCTGATTATGGAAATTTTTACGTAAATTTCCTCAGAAACTCAAGATGAGTTAGCTTCTCAATGATTGACGTTTGGGTTTGTTTGAGAAAAGGTTAGTTTCCGAATTGCAAATTGATATACACTAGAGAGGATACAGAATTACCGAGAAGTTTGAGCAATAGTTCATTCTCCAAGCGCGATCGTCGCGAATTCCTTATTCTCTTGCTATGCTAGTGCGAGCATCTTGCCCGCTAATGCGTAAGTCCTATGGATATTAATCAATGCTTTGATTTGTATCGGAATTATTTCCGCGATCGCCTGGACAAACTCTTATAGTTAACTTTTGTAACAAGGCTTGCAGTTCAGGCGATCGCGTCACTTAAATCCCCCATTCAAAAATCGCAGCACCCCA
>NZ_JAYGHV010000416.1:0-12781 GCF_034932145.1 Spirulina sp. 06S082
TTGCTTATAGTAAACGTCTAGCTTATGAACTCGATCGCTTTGCTGAAGGAAGTGAATTACATCATAAAATCTCAATTATTTACTCAAAAGATTTAGTCATTTGTACCGTTGAATTGGTTTTCTGCGATACCAGTTTAGATGTCACCGTACAACCAGTTAATTCAGATTCTCAGTCATTCTTCAAAGAAATTCAACAAAAATTACGGGAGAAATTTAGCCAATGGGTTTATATACAAAGAGGATTCCGAATTATAGAAAATTCAAAAATTCATATTTGCAAAACAGCGCGTCTCATCGATTGGACAGAAACCCAAGCCTTGTTAGACTCTGATGATATCATTGCTGAAATTCTTTCTATGAATCTTTGAATCAAAAATATTTTCTCGATAGGAAATCAAACATGAATCAAAACAAACTTGACAAAAAGTGGATCGATTTATATGCTAAATTTTTCCGACGAGAGGCACATCAATTATTAGCTTGGGGATATCAAGACGCTTTGCCAAAGATAGAACCAAATTCAGAAGAAGAGGCTATTACAGGTTCGATTGTAGAAGCGATGAAGAATAGAATGTCTATGGATGATAAATTCGATCCCTATTTCGTAGACGAAGAAAGACCAATTTTAGGAGAAGGCAGAAAAGGAAAACACCGAAGGCGATTAGATATTGTTGTTCAATTTAGCAATTCGCAACCAAGATTAGAGTATATTTTTGAAGCAAAGCGATTGCGTACAAATGGTTTTGCAATTGGCAAATATACAGGAGAAGAGGGATTACAGTGCTTTATCAATGGTATATATGCCTCTGAATTTCCTGAAGCTGCAATGATTGCTTATATTCAAAGTGATGATTGCGATCGCTGGGAAAAAGAACTAAAAGGAAAATTTGATAAAGATTCAGAAAATATTCTCAAAATCAAACAAAAACTGCAACGAGTTATCGTGATAGAAGATATTCCTGATGAATGGTTGAGCGAACATGAAAGAGCTACAGGAAAGCCAATATTAATCTATCACATTTTTCTGGATTGTTGTTGTCTTTAATATCAACAATCCAGTTATTTTTTTAGTGGTGGGATAGGCAGGATCTACTTTTGTCAGATATAGATCAGTGTTTCTGCGGAGGCGATCGCGCGCTTTCCTTCTCCTTTAATCCTGCCAGCGCACTTGGACAAAATGTGAGGAGCGTCCCCAAAAATCGGCGGTTTGTACAATTTCATCCACCACTAAATTAAACGGGATCGAGGTGGTAATATATTTCTGTGCCAATTCCCCAAGATCCGGGGCGATTTGATTGGCAACAACTGCAGCCAGTCCCACTCCCAGTATTTGTTCGAGGGGATTGCGCGGCAGGAGGAAAGAAGCACCCGCAGCTAATCCCATCCCCAGCAAAATATTAACAGATACATTCGTTCCGCAGCGAGGATGAACAGCAAGATTCCATTCTCCCCCTTGGAGGCGATCGAGTGCCTGTCGGACGGCTTGGCGAAGATTATCCAAGTTTACCGTACCGTATAAATAAAAGCCTTTTTCTGTAGACAATCCACCAAGAGTATTATCGTCTCTTTGATTGGCATTGAAGGAAGAGGGAGATGCACTATCCATCATCTCACTTAAAACCCAGACCGTGGCGTGTTCCAGGGCATGAACCTGACGCAGTAGCAAAACTTCTTGCAAACTGGGAATAAATGATAAGGCTTTGAGCAGGTCGCTATCTTGAGTAGGATAAGGTACAGCAGGCTCAAAATTGAAAAATTCGCCAGAATTGGCAGTGGCTGCTTGAGTCATGATGTTTCTCGGTTGGTCTAGCTTCTATTTTGCTTAATTTTACTGGCTGCTCCAAGTTTTTTCAGTCCGCGACAATAAAAAAGCCTGCTTCCAGCCAACGTTCCCGCGTACTACCCGCTTGCGCCCAAGAGCGATATACTTGTTCTCTGGGCTGTGCTGCTTCTCGTGCTGCAACGGCGATCGCCTCTTCAATCTTCAAGCCGCGAGAAAGTGCCTGCAAAAATATATACTGTACTCCTGTTAAAGAGAAGGTATGGGTTAAGTAATTCTTACGGATTAGGGCGATAGGCGATCGCTGCAAGGGTGGAAAAGGGGGATCGTTGTTCTGTTTCACCTCATGGTAATACCAAGCCACCGGAAAGCGATAATCTCCCAGGGCGAAACAAGGCTGCAATTTCAGACAACTATCGGGACTATGCAGATTAGCAAACGGCTTACCTTCATGTCCCAGTGCATCGAACAGAATAAAGAGTTGGCGTTCAAATTGCGCCAGATCCACCATGAAATCAATCCAACTTTCTCGTTTATCTGAGGTTTCCTGCCGATCTGGTCGCGTTTCCTCCAAATAAGCGGGAAATCTTTTGCCCAAATCCGATAAAGTGTAGCTAATAGAGGGATAAGTTTGTAGATACTGACGAGCGAAATCGTTAAACAAATCCGCTCCTAGGGCGTGACAGAGGGCAGGAAATTGCTCTCGCATACATTTTAATAGCCTGATGTGATAGCTGCGCTGATAGATCGCTAATCTCTGAGTGCTGTTTAAGCGCGATGAAGATGCTATAATCCCCTTAATTTGTTCCCTTGAGGCTTGCTGGGGGTCAATCAAAGCATTTTGCATCCAACTTTGTAGCGCTTGTAATGATGGGCTTGTTTCCTTCATTTTTGCTCCCAGACGGTATTTCCCATCACTTCCGGTACGAGAAAATCTACTGGAGTCGAAACAGATTCCTTGTTATTGCAGGATGTTTCGGCGATCGCCATCGGTTTGCCATTTTCATCCATGTACTGTTTCGCTTTTAATAATTCGGCGTGATATTCTGCCAAGGAGGGAATATTGCCATCCCATTCCAAGAGAGTAGAAGCACCCTGACTTCGCGATCGCGCTAGGCGATATAATTCCCAAACAGCAGGCTCCACAGCGCGATCGTGGGTATCAATAATGTGAGTACCGCAATGTTGATGTCCTGCTAAGTGAATTTGGACGACACTTGACCAAGGGAAGGAATCGAGATAAGCGAGGGGGTCTGCATCTGTATTGAAGCAGGTCACATAAACATTATTGACATCCAGCAATAATCCGCACCCAGTTTCCTCGACAAGCTGACGCAAGAATTCTGGCTCCGTGAGGGTTGATTGAGTAAAGGTCAGGTAGGTGCTGGGATTTTCAAGGATGAGAGGACGTTCTAAAAAATCCTGCACCTGATGAACTCGTGCGGCTACGTGGTTTAAAGTTTCCTCTGTTAAAGGAATCGGTAGCAAGTCATGGGAATTTACTCCCTGTACTCCCGTCCAACAGAGATGATCGCTCACCCATACGGGCTTTACTTCCTCTGCTAAGGCCTTCAACTTGCCAAGGTAAGGGAAATTTAGGGGATCTGTGCTACCGATGGAGAGAGAGACCCCGTGAAGAACTAAAGGATAATGCTCCGCGATCGCGCGAATAGCCCAGCGAGGACGACCTCCCGAGTCCATAAAGTTTTCTGAAATGGCCTCAAACCAGGCGATCGCCGGCTGCTGCTCGATAATTTGGTCAAAATGGAGGCTTCGCAAGCCCAAACCCAGACCGAGCTTAGGCAGGGAGGCGATCGCGCCTGTACCGTTTCTCTCCATGTTACGGGGTCGCACCACTCATATCGCTAGAACCGCAAGCAACAATGCTGCGGCGATTGGCATTATTATCAGAGATCCACAAAAATGCTGGCCCCGCTTGGAAAAGTTCGCCCATGCGATCGTCACCACCAATAGGGGGAAGTTCCTCGGGTAGATCGGGATTTTCTTCCCGTAGTTGCGGCCAAACCTTTTCATGGAACACCTGTCGCGCCCTCAGCCAAACGCTTTGCCCTTGATAGCGCCCATTGACGATAAAACGCTCAGAATTGATGGGAGTAGCGCAGGAACCGAGGGATTTACAATCATTAATACCGGGTTGCTCGAACTCCTCAGCCGTGCCATTCAGCCCGCAACCCCCCTGATTTCGACAATCATTCTGCACGTGGCATTTATGATCCGTCGTCGTGGAACAATATCCTTGACCCGCACATTCATTGGGCTTACCAATCTTATCTTGGGGTCCGTCTGTGGGACCAGCAGCGCCAAAGCGATCTTGCCCTTTGCAGCTATTCAGCCCCATACAAGCATGAGGAGGATGTGTTGATGCCAAAGGCGTACCAATTTTCTGTGGCCAGGTTGGAGCCTCTTGATAAGGATAGGGCTGAGGAACCGGTTCGCCTGCTTTCGGTTGGGAATCAGACATAATAAATAATTTTGTACTCCTTGTAATCTTTCAGAATTGCGCGGGATTATTTCCAGTGCTTACCCACGTCTGGTAATTTTCTAATCGTTTCGATCATCTCTTTCACAACTTTGAGTTGACTCTCTTCGGTAATTTTTTCGGTCAAAGCAAGCAAGTGAGTGTAAGCATCCCGACGCGAACCGAGATCGATGTTTTCAAATGTGGGGGCGAAGTTATAGCCGTTGTCCATAACAAAGGTGCGGGTGTGTTTAATCAAGCGGTTTAAGACCCACAACATGGAGCGGTGCATGGCTTCATTAAAGAACAATTTCTGCTCTCGATTCGGCACCTTGTAAATAGTTTCGGTGAGAATGAGCATATATTGGTAGACCCCGTTGCAGAGATTGGATAAGGCTTGGTAGTCTTGGGGATATCCTGCGGTGGTGGGGTTATCAGGGAAATTGTAGATGATTTCTTCGAGATCCGTATCGGTGATGGTGGGGGTAATGGGGGCGGGAGGTTTGGGCAAATTGGGCAGTTTTTCGATATGATGTTCGTACCGTTCCAGTTGCGCTTGCAGTCCCAAAAACTTGTAATAGTGAGAGTATTCGGTTTGGCTGGGATCGTCTATCTCTCGATGGGCGTATCCTTCCCCTTGATCGCAGATTGTGGCGATCGCCTCTAATGCTTCGCGTTTGCTACTAATGGTAATCAATTCTGCGTGACCCGCATGACTGTCGGGTTTATTCGGATATTGAGCAACCGCAGCAGCACTGGGGTATCCTTCAGCATGGCTTCCTTCGGGGGTTTTCCACGGATCGAATTTCTGGCTGGGATAGATTGTATCGATGCTATTGGGTGAATAGTTATAGCTCTGAATTTGGGTTTCTGCACCGTTGACTTGAAAATCTTCGTCTTTGATATGATGGCATTCAATCAAGCATCTGATGTAAGAATAAAACTGTCCGATGGTATTCCAATTTCTATCTTTAGGCCAAGCAATTTTCGGTTCGGGATACTCAATTTGCAAACAATGCCAAAGTTGCTCGTAGCTGAACTTTGAGAGGGGGATGAGTACCTTTTTATCGCTATCGGGTCCGGGGGGTCCTTTGGGGTTATGAGAAGGTAAATTTGCGGGGTATTGATCGGGCGATCGCCGATACAATTGCGGCTCTACTCCCAGAGAATAAAGAATGTTAGCAGAAAGGGACATATGTAGCATCTCTTCCACTGCAATACTCATCATAATTCCCGCCGCTTTGTTGGCATAGAGGCTGGGATTATCAACATTTTCGCCTCTGGTGTGGATGCGATTGATGGAATAGTAAGTGTAAAGGTAGATTGGAATAGTTGCTAATTCGATCTGAACGGCAGTTTGTAGTTTTTCTTTCAACTCTTGCAGTACTTGTTCGCGAGTCAGAAACAGATCGTCAAAGAGGATTTTGAGATGTTCTTCCCAAGTCAGGGGAGATATTGGATCGGTGCTGCTACTCATCAAATTATTTTCCTATTTTGAGATTGAGTATAAGCGTTGAAACACCATAATGGGCGTTGAGAATTGTAAAGTTTCTCTAAGTTCGATCATGAAAATAGATTTACTTCCTTGACTTTCGATCGCGGCGATCGCCAAAATTCTTAATTTAATTATTATCCCTTCATCAAATCTTTAATTTTCTCTCTAAGAATATATTTTTTTCAACAAGATCGATCGCAGCAAGTTTCAAATTTAAGGCAGAATTTGTATAATCCATTTACTCAGGGTTATTTTAGGGGGATTGATAGATGAGAGCCGACCGAGATTTATCGTTTTTGCCTAACAGTAATGGCGATCGCGATACTGTATTCTCCAGCACACTTTCAAATGTAAGGCATTCTAAGCATCAAAAGGTGACACCGTTGCGATCTCAAGATAAAAACCGATCGCCTCATTCTCTTAATAATACCAAGCATCCTCAAACCCGCATCTGTGATTTTTTTACAGAAATTGCCAGTAGCGAATCTCCTCAAAGCGCGATCGATTATTTTCAAGATTTATTCATCCTCAAAAGCGATCGCGTAGGCAAAGCGATCGAGCAATCTTTATACGATCTTATTGTTCTCAACTGCGAAGAAGACTTCTTTATTCTCTTGGATCGATGTTGTTCTATTCTTATCAAGCAATGGATCGTAACGAAACAGGAAAAATACATTGCAGTATTATTAAATGTATTGAAAAAAGAAATAAGCTCTTATAAAAGTCTTCAGCCCACTCGCCGCAGATTAAAAGAATGGATTTTAGGCTTTGTCGAAAGCAAATACTTTCAAAGTTTGCAAGCATTTTTACCCGACGGCGATCGCCAAAAAATAGAAGCTACTGCACCTTGGAAAAATCGCTATATCGCTTATATACTAACGGCTCAATACTTCAATCCAGATTATCCGAGGGAACATCGAGAAGTTGCCAAATTATTAGCATATAAGTCCAACAAGCAATTCAAATTCAAATTGGCGTTGTGTTTGGCTCGTGCAAATTTACCAAAATCTTCTCAAAGAATCAACCAAAACCCAACAACTTTAAACCTTCGTACTTTGTGTTTAATCCAACAAATTTTAGTCAAGCGCAAAAATATAAATTATCAAGGACTCGCCAATATTTTCCTCAAACAAACAGAAGGAATGGTGTATAAAGACTTCAAAAAAAGTCTTCTCAAATACCTATTATTTTCCCTTAAACAAGGCCAAACCTCAACTTGGTTACAAGCCAGTATTGCCAAATATTTAGAATCTCTTTACTCAAACTATAATGATAAAATTGTTGACAGTAATTTACTATTAAGAACCTGTAAGCGTTTAATTGTGTATCTCCTCAACCCTGACTGGGAAATTTCCAGTCATCCCTTTACAATTTTAACCCGTCGTGGTAACTATATCACCCTTGCAATGCTCTTACTTAAAATCATTCTTATTTGTCAGAGTAGTTACAAATACCTCATTTTTTGTACAGTCGAACTCATTCAAGAGAATGAAACTCAACCCGAGGCAGAATGTCAATGGCTGATTGGCTTTATCGAGACATTGCGGGTTGTCCTAGCCATTTCCCAAGAGACAGAAGAGATAACAAGCAATGGCTAAATCTCCCCCACTCCCCCAACCCCCCCCACTCCCCCAACCCCCCACACTCCCCCAACTCCCCACCGAGTCGCCAAAAAAATTCGACAAAGTGTCAAACTTCCTGATAGAATCCTGATTGAAGTTAAATACGACACATTGTCGAAGATCATGTTAAAGAAACTAGGTTTAATTCTTTCTACAGTTTTACTGGCGATCGCCGCCTTTGCCCTTTCCGCCTCTCCTGCTGCGGCTGAATCCTCCACTGTCAAAATGGGGACAGATAGCTACCAACTCAAATTCGATCCCGCCGAACTTACCGTCAGCCCTGGTGACACAGTAAAATTCCAAAACAATAAACTTGCCCCTCATAACATTGTTTTCGAGCAAGAACCCCTTGCCTCATTGGGAATGACTGCTTCTAAAACCTTATTTAGTCCCACAGATTCTTATTCCGTTACCATTCCCGATGATATTGCTCCCGGAGCTTACTCCTTCTACTGCTCTCCTCACAGAGGTGCTGGAATGACAGGTACACTAACCGTCGAGTAAATTCGCAAAATTTATAAGTAGAAAATTTTTAAGGGATGCTATTTAATTAAATAGCATCCCTTGGCGATCGCAATAAATTCAACTCAGGAAGTAACTAAACGGCCGCAGCCCCTAAAGCCTCTGACTTCAACAATTCAGCCTTATCAGTTTGTTCCCAAGGCAGATCGAGATCCGTCCGTCCCAAATGACCGTAAGCGGCGATATCTTGGTAAAAACGTCCGCCTCGTTCTTTCGGTAAACCGCGTAAATTAAAGGCTTGGATAATTCCCGCCGGGCGCAATTCAAAATGCTTCTGCACTAACTGCAAAAGAATCTCTTCATCTACCTTACCCGTACCGAAGGTTTCCACCAAAACACTAACAGGACGCGCCACACCGATCGCATAACTCACCTGTACTTCGCATTTTTCCGCCAGTCCCGCCGCAATGATATTTTTAGCAGCATAACGACAAGCATAGGCCGCAGAGCGATCGACTTTCGTAGGGTCTTTGCCGGAAAAAGCGCCGCCACCGTGACGAGAATAGCCACCGTAGGTATCAACAATAATTTTCCGACCCGTTAACCCCGCATCTCCTTGGGGACCGCCGATGACAAATTTACCCGTGGGGTTAACCAGAAAGCGAGTATTTGCATCGGGCTTAATCTCAATATCGGCAAAAACGGGTTTAACCACCGCTTCCATGAGATCGGCTTTGATTTTGGCTTGAATGGCTTCATTTTCCGTCAATTCGCCGATCGCCGGGGCGTGTTGAGTGGAAATCAAAATCGTATCAATGCCCACGGGTTTGCCATCTTCATAAATGACGCTAACTTGAGATTTGCCATCGGGACGCAGATAAGGGAGATCCCCGGTTTTGCGAACGGCGGCCAAGCGACGGCAGATTCGGTGTGCCAAACTAATCGGTAGGGGCATTAATTCTGGGGTTTCGTTGCAGGCATAGCCAAACATTAAGCCCTGATCTCCTGCACCGATGCGATCGAGTTCATCATCGCTTAATTTGTGCCGTTGTTCTTGGGCGCTAGTGACTCCTTGGGCAATATCGGGGGATTGTTCGTCAAGGGCGACGAGGACGGCACAACTATCGGCAGCAAAGCCGTTACTAGAATCCGTGTAGCCAATTTCGGCAATTTTTTTCCGCGCCAAATTGACAAAGTTAATGTGTGCCTGAGAGGTAATTTCTCCGGTGATCAAGACTAAACCCGTATTAACCACCACTTCGGCAGCAACGCGGCTGTATTCGTCTTCAGTCAAGAGAGTATCAAGGATAGTATCCGAAATTTGATCGCAAATTTTGTCGGGATGTCCTTCAGTGACGGATTCTGAGGTAAAGAGATAACGACGAGACAATATGAATTTCTCCTTTAGCGCATTTGGTGACAGGGCAAGCAAACACTATCATAATCGAGAAAAAGGCAAGAGGGGAAGAAGGCAAGAGGAAACAGGCAATAGGCAACAGAGAGGAAGGAGGAGAAAAACGCTAGACTTCTTCCCTTGAAAACTCTTTCATTCTATATAATGGGGTCAAATGTATTGACTCTTTCTTTTTTTTGAGGCAATGGTACAACAACTCCAATTCCTCTCCATCGAAGAGGAACTTCTCTATCCCGATAGCGACGGTAAACCCTTGGCTGATAACACGACCCAATTACGCTTAATTTTCACTATTAAAGGCGGTCTCGATGCCCTCTTCAAGGACAGAGACGATGTGTTCGTGGCTGCCGATTTACTCTGGTATCCGGTGCAACTGACTCAAGCCGAAATTCTGGCAGACAAAAAACCGAGAAAGCAAGCCCCTGATGTTATGGTCGTTTTTGGACGACCCAAAGGCGATCGCGGTTCTTATATGCAGTGGAAAGAGGACAATATTGCTCCGCAAGTGGCGTTTGAAATCCTTTCTCCTGGTAATAAGAAGAAGGATATGGACACCAAGTTTAAGTTTTATCAAGAGCATGGAATTGAGGAATATTACCTTTACAATCCGAAAAAGAATCGTTTGCAAGGATGGTTGAGAAAAGGGAATAAGTTGGAAGAAATTTCTCAAATGGAAAATTGGAGAAGTCCACTTTTGGGGGTAAAATTTAGCACGAGGGAGGGAGATTTGGTTTTATTTCATCCCGATGGAGAGCGTTTTGTTGAGTTTGTTGAGGCGATCGAGCAACGCGATCGCGCACTAGCAGAGAAGGATCGCGAACGATTGGAAAAGGAACTCGAAAAACAACGTGCCGATCGCCAGCAACAAAGGGCAGATAATGCTGAAGCCACCATTCAACAGTTACGCGATCGCCTCATCCAACTCGGTATCGATCCTGAAAATCTCTCCTGATTTTAGAGTGCGATCGCCAGCAACAAAGAGCTATTTTTGCTGAAAATGAGCGCGATCGCGAACGACAACAAAAAGAACAAATCCAATCTAAACTGCAAAAATTACAAGAAAAACTGCAAAAATTAAACATCGATCTTGATTCTCTTTCTTGATTATTGCAAATGCGATCGTATCTCTATTGACCTCTTTTCCCTCTTGCCTTTCTTCAGACTCCTGCAACAGGGGAGGAGACAACACGAAAACCGAAATCGTAGCTATCGAAATCGCGCGAAGGATTGAGGCGGTAGGATGAACGGCAGTCATCAGGGTTGTAATACCACGAACCGCCGCGCAGACAAGCATTTGTTTTATATCTTAACAATTCTTTAAGATTTTGAAACAGATTTTGATAATCATTATCATTCTCATCCCACACTCTCCCATCTGCTGGCGCACCCTCATAATTATCGTGCCACGGGTCTAAACACCATTCCCAGACATTTCCGTGCATATCGTACAAGCCAAAAGCATTAGGATGGGCAAATTCATCAATGAGGGTCGTTTCTTTTCGATACTTCCCTTTCGGTTCATTGGCAAACGTGCCTTTGTAAAGCGTTTCATTAATTTTTCGATCCTGACCGCAATAATTTGCTAAATCCGTTGTTATTGTTTCCCCAAAATGAAAGGGCGTTTTTGTTCCTCCGCGACAACCATATTCCCATTCTGCCTCGCTAGGTAGCCTATACTCTCGCTCTGTCAGTTTAGATAGTCTGACACAGAATTCTACGGCATCGTACCAAGAAACGCTTTCTACCGGTCGCTTATCGCCTTTGAAGTGTGACGGATCCGGGTTGAGGTCTCTTTCTATAGTCTCCACTCGGTTCACCACTTCTCGCCATTGTGCTTGGATTATTGGCGTTTTTCCCATCAAAAAGGGTTTTACCGTGACTTTATGCTGAGGACTTTCCCTTTTAAACCAATCCCTACCATATTTTTTGCACAGCCTTTCTATTTCTGCCTCTTCCGTCCCCATCATAAATTCCCCCCCCGGAATTTCTACCATATCGAGATTGACACCATTTCCCAAGTCTTCTCGCTGATAGTTCGCCGATCGCCTCTCCCGTTTGATTTTCTTTCCTTTCGCATTAACCGTAACCACCTCAAAACTAAAAGAAGGAAGATATGGATATGATACGGGTTTATGATGAGCTTGTTTGCGCGTCTTTTGAGGTTTTGGGGAGATAACTTCAGTAGGAGCAAGTCGCTCTTCAATGGGTAAAATATCCTCATCTCTGAGTTCCCATAACCTTTGAAACTCCTTGAGTCTTTTGCGATGCTTCTCTCTCAAGGGAAAAGCAAGTGCGATCATAGAGCAATTTTAACCACTTCTATTCCTTAACCATTAATAAAATCATCAATTTGTGGTAGCACCTTATCAATATCTTCTGGACGACTGAGCTTAATTTCCAGTTTTTTCCCATTTCCTTCCGCTTTAATCTCAATAGTACGCCCGAAAAGATTATTCCCGAGAGACTGTACTAACGCTTTCAGGGACTTGACGGTAACAGATGCTTTTAGTTGACCTAACAAAAATCCACCAATTCCTTTCGCATTAGGATCGACTGTTTCCATAGGGATAAACTCAACCTCTTGCACCCCTTCCTCTACCTGCAAATCCGATCGCAGGGTTTCCGTTGCATTTTGTAGCCCCTCATCTTTTAAGTGAGAATCAAACAGGGCAATAGTAATAGAGAAATTCTGTTCGGACATCCTTTGTATTTTTCTAACCTTGACACAATCTATTCTAAATGTCTTTACCCATATTGAGTACCAACTGAAGAGAAAGCGATCGCGTCAATATTTCTTCTCCTAGGGCATTAATTTAAGATTTGCAGTATTTTATCGATCAAGAATGTTATAGTAATGAAGCACCATTTGAAGCATCAATGATGGTACATTTTCGTCAAAGAATTGATATAAAGGGTCTGGGGGGCTAGTCCCCCAGAGAAACCTCTCCCCAAGCAAGTTGAACTCTCAATATAGTTTGTTTCTAACCCATCAAGGAAGATTTCTTAACCCGAACTGACGCTATTTAATGAATCATTTAAGAACCATAGTTCCACCGCGCCCGATAGTTGCGACCATCGAGGTGAGTAAAGGTGCGACCGTAACCCAAACCACCACTCCACCAAGGATCGAGAATGCGCTGTACCTCTCGAGGTGAGAGTCCGGCGGCATTAAAATCAACCCCAAATCCTTTTAAGTGAGTTGAGTTGCGAGCGCCACCCACGGCACGATTGACCTCAGGGGGACGATACCAACTGGTAACGGAAATGGAGCGATCGCCCAATTTTTCCCGCACGTCATCCATTCGCCCTGCCATTGTGACAATATTGTTGGTAATGCTGGCATTGACGGGGATGCGACTTCCACCTTTAGTGGCTTCAGACCAAGTAAAATTGCCCCCCGAAACAATAGCATCGTTGGTATAAACTTGACCTTTCCCCGGTACTCTAATCAAACTACCGCGATTTTTCGGGGGTGGAGGTGGAGGGGGTTCTTTCGGAGGAGCATAATTTTCGATACTTAAGTTATCGA
>NZ_JAYGHV010000417.1:0-12206 GCF_034932145.1 Spirulina sp. 06S082
ATGCGTTTAGTTTAATTCAGGTTATTTTTGCGCGATCGCCAAGAATGTAAGTGGCTGAAATTGCCCGATCGTCCCCCAACATCATCAGTGCAAAAGTGCGATCGCCGATTTCTGCAAGAGTTTGGGGTAATTCTCCTGAATTTCGCAAGGCCATTAAAGGGGTTGCTTGCAAATTTACAACAATAAAATCAGCTTCTTTCCCTACATCAAAATTGCCGATTTTCTCCTCTAAATTGAGTGCTTTTGCACCCCCTAAAGTTGCTAAAAATAAGGCTTGAAAAGAGGATAATTTTCTCCCTTGTAATTGAGAAACTTTATAGCCCTCATTGGCAGTTTGGAGGAGGGAAAAACTCGTTCCTGCCCCTACATCCGTCCCTAAACCTACCTTAATTGGTGTTTCTTGAGACTTCGCTTGCTGAAGTTTAAATAATCCGCTTCCGAGAAATAAATTAGAAGTCGGACAAAAAGAAATCGCTGAATTTGCCTCAGATAAGCGCTTAAATTCTGCGGGGGATAATTGTACCCCGTGGGCAAAAATAGAGCGATCGCCTACTAATCCAGCGCGATCGTAGACATCCAAATAGTTCTGAGAATGGGGAAATAATTCTCGAATCCATTCAACTTCCTTGACATTTTCGGAAAGATGTGTATGGAGATAAACATCGGGAAATTCTGCGAGTAATTTCCCTGCAAGTTGTAATTGTTTTTCGCTAGAAGTTGCTGCAAAACGAGGGGTGACAGCATAGAGTAAACGCCCATTTTTATGCCATTTCTGAATGAGTGCTTTTGTCTCCTCATAAGACGATTGTGCCGTATCTTTGAGATAGTCGGGGGCATTACAATCCATCATAACTTTACCCGCGATCGCGCGAAGATTGCGATCGCCTGCTGCTTCAAAAAATGCGTCAACAGATTCAGGAAATATTGTCGTAAAAACTAAAGCCGTTGTTGTACCATTTCTCAGCAATTCATCTAAAAAGAAAGAAGCAATTTTCTTAGCATAGCTTTTCTCTTTAAATTTTCTTTCCGTGGGAAACGTATATTGATGCAACCATTCCAATAGTTGTTCCCCATAAGCAGCAATCATCTCTGTTTGGGGAAAATGAATATGGGTGTCGATAAAACCGGGAAGAATGAGGCGATCGCGGTAATGAGTAATAGAGAGATTGGGATATTTGGAGTGCATTTCTGCATAATCCCCAAAATCTTGAATAATCCCATTTTCTATTACCAATAAACCATCGGGAAAATAGCGAACGCTTTCCAATTCGGAGACATAGAAAGGATCGTCGATGAAGTCAAGAAATGCGCCACGAAAGCCTTTAATTGCTGATAAATTCATTCACTTAAAAGCACTGAAGTGCTGACGATAGAACTAAAAGTCTTATAAGTCTTATAAGTCTTCTTTTAAGAGCCAAAAACCGGCAAAGGCTTCTGAATCTGGACTAGATTGAATCGCTAGGAAATGAATATTATTGACTTTTTCTTTTGCGTTTTCAAATCCATTCGCTTCGGCTAAAGTTTTATCGTCTTTAATATCCGCTAAAATCCAACTATCGCTAGATCCCGTTTCCAAACGCAAGCGGGGAAACTGACCTTTTTCAAACTGCAAAAAGGCTAACTCTAAACCCGACATCCAAGCCGCTAAAGGGGTTGCGCGAGGGGAAAAGATAATTAACCACGGAATCTTCATTTCAGGGGTAATTCCAATCATTTCTAGAGGGAATACCTCACTAAAACCAATCTCCCAATCTGTCATTTCTGTAAAGGCTTCCGCTTCTAAAGACACAAATGCCCATTTATCCGTGCGATCGCCTCTCACTGCATCGGGAAGAGGTACGGCATTTAAAGGAGGATACTTAATTGAAGTTGCTTTGGCAGATTCCTCATCATACCCTGCTTGGGTTGGATAAAAACGATCCATGCGATGGGCGATCCATTGATTTAGCGCGTAAGTTCGACGACTGGGGATAGCAGGTATATCCGCTTCCTCGCAGGCTTTCAGGATCATATTGTTCATTGCCCGACGAAAGAAACGAATGCGATCGGGGGCATAAGCTGCTTTCGCGATCGCCTCTTCAAGGGCTTCTCGCAACCAAATAGAATTCACGCTTTTGTTATTAGTGAATTTCGAGAACTTAAACAAGGATTCTGGCGATCGCGTCATATCGAGGGGAGTTTCGCAGATCAGCACTTCCCACAGTTTCTTCTTATTTTCATCAAAAATTGGACGCGAGTAAAAATCGAGTTCCCAAATTGTCGTTCCCATACCTGATTTGCGTTAGTTTTTGCGGCCTTTACCATCATAAGTTGTTCGGGACGCGATCGCTATCTTAATTAGACCTAAGCGATCGCCTTCCTGCTGATGCAATTGTTCTCATGCTGTTAAGGAGGCAATAGGGAACAGGCAATAGGGAACAGGAAACAGGCAATAGAAGGGATTCTGCGTCTTTACACTTCTTTACACATACGATAAACTGAAGATACTTTAGATTAACTGGAGCAATTATGACACAATCAGAAACCACTCAAATTCTCGAAGAACTTAAAGAAATTCGGACTCGTTTGGATCATTTGGACGGATCGGTGAATCATCTAGAAAAGTCGGTAAGTCATTTAGAAAAGTCGGTAGATCGCTTGGAAATTTCCGCAGATAAATCCGAGGCTTATCGAGAAGGGACTCAATGGGTTGTTAATCTTGCTTTTAGTTTGATTGCTGCTACAACTATTGGGATTATTCTCAGGTTTGTTTTAGGAAGTTGAAGTGCGATATAGCTAAGGCTATACTTTGCGATCGCCATCAACTCAAAATCTTCTTTGCTAATCTCTCAGACAAAGCCAAAATATCATAAAATCGGGCAATCTTTTGCATCCAATCAGCCGGAATATCTTTAACACCATAATATAATCCAGCCAAACCTCCCGCTAATGCCGCGATCGTATCCGTACTCTCTCCTAAATTAACTGCTTTTAAAACAGTTTCAGTATAAGAAGAACTATTTAATAAACACCAGAGAACCGCTTCTAAAGTATGAACAGTATATCCTCCCGAATGAATTTCTGCTTGGGAAAGTTCGGCTAAATTTCCCCCAATAATATTCTGGAATTGAGACAATTGATCGTTATAAGGAGGGTGCCAATAAAATGGCTCAATCCGAGCAATTCCTTGTAAATAAGCTATTTTTGGGTCATATCCTCGCAACAAATCGATCGCGATACTCACATAAAAGCCACAAGCCATTTGCGATCGCGGATGGGCGTGGGTAATTTGTGAAATCTTATGAATGCGATCGAGTAATTCCGGAAAAGGCAATAAATGATGGAAAAAAACAAAAGGCAAGGTTCTCACTAAAGACCCATTGCCATTACTCATTTCCTCCGTTTCCCCCGACAGTTGCGGCGATATCCCTTCCCGTAAATGGGCGATCGCCTTAGCCGTCGTAAAGCCAATATCAAAACGCTGTCCGTGAGGAGTCCAAACTTGACCCTCGTACCAGCGAGAAAGCAAATTTGCCGTCTCATCAAGCAAAGCATCCGATTGAACATCTTGCCAACAGAGTGCGTCAGCAACGCAAAACATCAAAGAACTTTCATCGGACCAAGTTCCTGGGGGTTGGTTGTGGGTACCGTATCCTTGCATCCCCGTAACGGGAATTTTTTGCAGTTGCGATCGCGGGGAAAACTCCACTGGAACCCCCAAAGCATCTCCAATACAAAACCCTAATAACCCCGATAAAATTTTTCCCGCCAAAAGTTGCGCTTGTACCCGTTCCATAGTGTTCGCTGCGCCGTGGTGTAGCCTATTCGTAATCATCTGAGTCTGTTCCTGATTAATTTTCGCCCGCACAAAAATGACTCTTGTGGCTGCACCCTCTTTCTTTTTACACAATGTCGAACCCCGAATCCGAAGATTTTGTCGAACAGTCTTGGCTATGGCGTTTTGTCATGGCACTTCTCCTGGTTGGACAACTCGGGTTGCGCCTCTTCAAGGGCAGAATTTATCCGCGTGCTTTTCTCGAACAACTCGCCAAAGCCGGACCTCGTTCCCTCTTACCTGTTATTTTAATCGCAATTTCCGCCAGTGCCATCTTTACCATTCAAACCGCGCGGGAATTAAACCGTTTTGGGGCAATTAATGCCCTGGGAGGAGCCTTTGCCTTAGCCTTTTGTCGGGAGTTAGGTCCGGTATTAACCGCGAGTATTGTCGCAGGACAGGTAGGATCGGCTTATGCGGCGGAATTAGGCGCGATGCGGGTAACGGAACAAATTGATGCGTTAATGATGTTAAAAACCGATCCTATCGATTATTTGGTCTTACCGAGGGCGATCGCCTGTTGCGTAATGTTACCCCTCTTAAGCATTTGCGCGATCGCCGTGGGAATTATTTCTGGAATGCTGGTAGCACGGCAATTTTATCATCTCAATCCTTGGTTATTTTTACAATCGGTGCGATCGTTTTTAACCCCTTTAGATTTGCTGGCAGTTTTGCTGAAAGGGTTTCTGTTTGGTATTGTTGTCTCGGCGATCGGCTGTAGTTGGGGGCTGACAACCCAGGGAGGGGCAAAGGAGGTGGGACAATCTTCAACCAATGCTGTTGTTACGACATGGATCGCTATTTTTATGCTGGATTTTCTACTCTCTTTGGTATTATTTAAAACGCCTATTCTTTGATATTGCTTGCTACACTGGCTAAAGTTGAATTATTCTCGATCTCGAAAATAAACATGATTATTGCCCCTCCTCCCGCAACGCGATCGAGGGTAAAACCTCTCACGAATATTTTACCCGATCGCGCTACGACAGAACTCGAACCAGTATTGCAAACTTTTATGCAGCCCTTGCCCAATTTGCAAACAAGACTGATATCCTAGATCGATGCGACTGCAATCTCAAGGGAAATCTGTGATACTATTTTAAGCTAAATAATAAAAATAAACTTAAACATGAAACTCAAACAACAGGTACGAGACAAACGAAACGCGATCGCAGAAATTGCAGCCAAGCACGGAGCATTTAACGTGCGAATTTTCGGCTCGGTTGCCAGAGGAGAAGAAACAGAAAATAGCGATATCGATTTTCTAATCGATTACGATCTAGCCAAAATTTCTCCTTGGTTTCCAATGGGTTTAATCGAAGACTTAGAAAATCTCTTAAAGTGTAAAGTTGATGTAGTAGCGGCTAAATCTTTACATTATTTTATTCGTGACAAAATTTTGGCAGAGGCAATTGAATTATGAAAGAAAATAGAATTTATTTGATTCACATACGAGATTGCTTGCAAAGAATTAAATCTTATACAGCGACAGGAAAAGATGATTTTTTCCAAGAAACGATCATTCAAGATTCAGTTATCAGAAATCTTGAGGTTATGTGTGAATCTATCAAAAAGCTACCGGATGAATGGAAAGCCTCAGAACCGAGTATTCCTTGGGAACGAATTGTTGGTTTTAGAAATAGGCTAGCTCATGAGTATTTAAGTCTCAATTTAGAGGTGGTATGGGATGTTGTTGAAAACTACTTGCCAGATTTGGAAAGCGCGATCGAAAACATAGCAGAACGATTTTGGTAATTTGACAGTTATAATCTGATTTAACTAATGCCAGTTTTCTATCTGCAAATCATTAATTCATTAGGGCGCGGGCGCAAAGGCTCAGATAAAGTATTAGTATCCAGTAAAAAGATTAAACTCACAAAATCACCTCGCGTCCGAGGGATTTGTCTCGAACATCTTTAAAAATTTCGTCAACATCAATATCGGCTTCTTCAATATTATTTTCTTGGCGAAATTTTTGGATAGATTCCCAAAAATCCAGTTGCCCACCATTGCGATCGCCATTATTTTCTACTTCAGTAATTTCAACGGTTACTCTTTGCCCGTCAGGAATATCGAGCATTTCCGAGAATATCAACATTTGACCCTGTTTGATGGCTGTAATCTGCACGATTTTTCCTTCCTCTCTGGTAAAACATCTCACGAACATTCTACCCGATCGCGCTACGACAGAACTCGAACCAGTATTGCAAACTTTTATGCAGCCCTTGCCCAATTTGCAAACAAGACTGATATCCTAGATCGATGCGACTGCACTGAAAAAGGGAAATCTGTATGCGACTGTCTCAAATGCTCTTTGTCACTCTCCGGGAATCCCCTGCTGAAGCGGTTATTCCCAGCCATCAACTGTTACTGCGGGCAGGATATATCCGCAGTGTTGGCAGTGGCTTATACAGCTATCTTCCCCTGATGTGGCGCGTTTTGCAAAAGGTTTCTCAGATTGTGCGGGAGGAAATGAATGCGACGGGTGCCCAAGAATGCTTGCTTCCTCAACTGCAACCCTCGGAATTGTGGAAAGAGTCGGGACGTTGGGATACTTATACCAAAGCAGAGGGGATCATGTTTGCGTTTACCGATCGCCGCGATCGCGAAGTTGCCCTCGGACCCACTCATGAGGAAGTAATTACCACAATTGCCAAAGATATGATTCGTTCTTATCGCCAACTTCCTACTCATTTATATCAAATTCAAAGCAAGTTTCGCGATGAAATTCGCCCTCGTTTTGGCTTGATGCGGGGACGGGAATTTATTATGAAAGATGGCTATTCTTTTCATACGAATGAGGAGAGTTTGAAGGAAACTTATCGCGATATGGATCGCGCTTATCGCAATATGTTTTCTCGCTGTGGCTTGGCTTTTGTGGCAGTAGAAGCGGATTCTGGGGCGATCGGGGGTTCGGGTTCTCAAGAGTTTATGGTGTTGGCAGAGATTGGCGAAGATGAGATTTTATACACGGAAGATGGCCAATATGCAGCCAATGTGGAGAAAGCAGAATCAATTCCTCCTGATGCTGAAGATTCTCCGTTTACGGAATACGAAAAACGGGAAACTCCTAATACTCCCACCATTGCAACTTTAGCAGAGTTTGCCCAATGTTCTCCCACGGCAATTCTCAAAAATGTACTTTATGAAGCAGTTTTGGATAATGATTTGTTAGTGTTAGTTTTGGTCAGTATTCGCGGCGATCGCGATGTTAATGATGTCAAGTTGCAAAACGAAATTAGCAAGTTAGTTTCCGAGTTTGGCGCAAATGCTGTACTGTCTCTGGAAGTTCCTGATGAAGTAGCACAAAAGAAATGGGCAGTAAAACCGTTACCTTTGGGTTATATTGCTGCGGATCTGAGTGATGATTGCATCAAAAAAGCAAAAAATATTCATCCTCAATTTGTTCGCATGGTAGATCAAACTGCTGTTAATTTAAAGAACTTTGTTACGGGGGCAAATGAAGCTGGGTATCATGCCTTTGGGGTTAATTGGGAAAAACAATATCCTCTCCCTAAATTAGTTGTAGATGTCCGCAAAGCGGAAGCTGGCGATCGCTGCGTCCGCGATCCCGAGAAAGTGTTAAAATCGGCGCGAGGAATTGAAGTGGGTCATATCTTCCAATTAGGAACAAAATACTCGGCGAAAATGGGTGCAACTTTTACTGGGGAAGATGGCAAAACATTACCTTTTGTAATGGGTTGTTATGGGGTAGGGGTTTCCCGTTTGGCACAATCTGCGGTGGAACAATCCCACGATAAAGATGGTATTATTTGGCCGCCGGCGATCGCGCCTTATCATGCCATTATCGTCGTTCCTAATATTAACGATAAAACGGCAATGGAAGCGGCAGAAAACTTGTATCAGGAATTAAATTCAGCAGGAATTGAAACTCTTTTAGACGATCGCAAGGAACGAGCAGGTGTTAAATTTAAAGATGCGGATCTGATCGGTATTCCTTATCGAATTGTTACCGGACGTTCTCTCAAAGAAGGTAAGGTTGAAGTTGTGCAACGCGCGACTAAAGAATCTCAGGATATTCCTTTAGATGAAGTCGTGACAACGATCAAAAACTGGCTTGATTTGGCAATTAATAATGAATAAAAAACCTTCGATCCCCCCTGCCCCCCTTAATAAGGGGGGTGGCGATAGCCGGGGGGATCAAATAACTAGAAATAAGCCCTATTCTTGGCTGGAAAAGTCCTTAGAATGAATAAAAAAACTTCGATCCCCCCTGCCCCCCTTAATAAGGGGGGTGGCGATAGCCGGGGGGATCAAATAACCAGAAATAAGCCCTATTCTTGGCTGGAAAAGTCCTTAGAAAGCATTCATCGCGCCCATTGGTATCGTTCTGTAAAGACGATCGCGGGGCGAGGGGGTGCGGTTGTGAACTTGGAAGGGCGAGAAGTTGTTAATTTTGCCAGCAATGACTATTTAGGGCTTGCGGGGGACGATCGCCTCGTTGAAGCGGCGATAAAGGCGACTAGAGACTATGGCACGGGAAGCACTGGATCGCGTTTATTAAGCGGACATCGCCAACTACATCGAGATTTAGAAAAGGCGATCGCAGACCTGAAACAAACGGAAGATGCGCTGGTTTTTAGTTCGGGATATTTGGCAAATTTGGGGGCGATCGCGGCTTTGGTGGGACAGAGAGATTTAATTTTAGGCGATCGCTACAATCATTCTAGTTTAAAAAATGGGGCGGTTTTAAGTGGTGCGACGGGACTAGAATACGAACACTGCGATCGCCAAGATTTGGAAGCAAAATTACAACAATATCGTTCACAATATCGCCGTTGTTTAATTACTACTGATAGCGTTTTTAGTATGGATGGGGATTTATGCCCGTTACCCGAACTATTAGAATTAGCAGAAAAATATGATGCTATGCTGCTTATTGATGAGGCTCATGCTACGGGGGTTTTAGGAACAACCGGGGCGGGATGTGTAGAGCATTTTCATTGTACGGGGAAACCCTTAATTCAAGTGGGAACTTTAAGCAAAGCCTTGGGGAGTTTAGGCGGCTATGTTGCAGGTTCTAAATTATTAATTGATTTTCTCCGCAATCGCGCTTCTACTTGGATTTATACTACGGGTTTATCTCCTGCTGATACTGGGGCGGCGATCGCCGCCATTCGCATTATTCAACAAGAACCAGAAATGCGAGTAAGATTATGGGAAAATGTCAAGACAATTAAACAAAACTTAACTCAAAAATTCACGCTCTTTCCTTCTCAATCCCCCATTTTGTGTATGGGTTTAGAAAGTCCACAAGCGGCGATCGATGTCGCAAAACAGTTACAAGAAAAAGGCATTTTTGCCCCAGCAATTCGCCCCCCAACCGTCCCTACCAGTCGCATTCGTTTGTCGGTGATGGCCACTCACGAACCCGAACATATTAACAAACTTTTGCAGAGTTTGGATTGATTCTTATTGGGGGTGCATCTCAGTTTTGCAAAAACATTCAGTTTACCAGTCAAAATGCCTTTTTTTCTCATAAGGATCGCCGGAAAAGGGTTGTACGCCAACAAGGGGATACATATCATCCGTCGGACTGAAAATTCGAGCAAATGCCTCAGAGATAAACAGACTGGTTTCAGCAAATACTTTGCCAATATTCATGATCTTTAGCCTCTATACTAAATTGATTGTGTCAAAGATCGATCGCTCATTTATCTTTGCTATTTCTATTATTAGGGTTTCATCATAATTACCACCTCAAATTCTCAATTTTGTAATGATTATTGAAATATGTTTGCAATACTTTGCTGAGAGTCATAATAGTTTAAACAATCCCAAGAATTGCTTTAAGAATTGCTGCGATTTGTATCCTAATTGTTTAAAAACGATCGCAACCCAGATCGCGATCGCGTTTAATTTGTTAAGTTTTGCACTGTATCTCCTCTTTTAATCTGTCCAGGCGATCGCGGGATTGCATTTTCGCCAAACAGAATTCCCTCTTTCTCAAAGTGTCGAAAAGTTCCCAAGGTTTTCAAAGGTTCGCGTAATTCGTTACGCTGTGCGCTGATTTGATCGGTAGTTGTTACAATACAGCGACTGCAAGGTTTTACCAAATCAAAGACGACTTCTCCAATTTGCAAGACTTTCCATTCATCTTCAAGGAAAGGGCGATCGCTTTCAATGACAATATTAGGACGAAAACGATTCATGGGAACATTTTGAGAGCGATCGGGATAGATTTCCTCTAATCTGTGGTTTAATTCAGCTAAAGATGCAGTATTAGTAATTAAGAAAGGATAGCCGTCAGCAAAACTAACTGGGGCATTCTCTCGGGTAGTATAGTGGGGATTAATGGGGCGAATATAACGAGGAGATTGCCTCACTAAACGTAAAGGATGAGAGGTTTTTAAGACAGATTGCAGCCAGTTAGCTACTTTATCTCCTTGGTCAATAGCAATGAGGCGATCGCGCCATACTTCCACGTTTATTTCTTCTCCTATTATCGTTGCTGTAAACTCAATTGTTGGATAGGATGCTGCGGATAAAGTTATTTTTTCTGCTTCAATTTTTACCTCAATTAATGCTAGTTGAGGATATTGGCGTTGGGTGAGAAATTTGCCAGCGCGATCGGTTATCATAAATTCTCGATCCCAGAGAAATCCTTTTGGCGTAACTTCTGCTGTTGACAAAGAGATACCGCGACAGGCTTTAATCGGGTAGATAGCAAGTTCACAAATTTGCATAGATATTGGGTAGTTGGTAGTTGATAGTTGATAGTTGATAGCGAACGGATGAGAATAGTTTATAATAAAAAGTGCTGTTGTTTTACAAAAATGCAATGGAACTGATAGAGTATCTGCGCGATCGCGGATTAGAAAATTTATGCCATCAATATCATATCAAAGCCAATCGCCATCATCAATATCCTAATTTGGTTTGTTTGAAGTATTCGCAAATCGAGTCGCCAATGGAAGAGAAAATCGTGCAGCAATCTCGGGGTATTATTTTAGATGAAGAAAAAGATTGGGAAATTGTTTCCTATTCTTACAATAAGTTCTTTAACTATGGTGAACCCAATGCTGTTGAGATAGATTGGAATCATGCTACCGTTTATGACAAATTAGATGGCTCTTTAATGGTACTTTATTATTACGATGACCAGTGGAGAGTACAATCTAGCGGGACTCCGGATGCAACGGGAAAAGTTAATGGCTTTCCGTTTACATTTGCAAAGTTATTTTGGCAAGTTTGGCAAGAATTAGGCTATACTTTACCCAAAGAAACTGAATATTGTTTTAGTTTTGAGTTAATGACTCCTTATAATCGAATTGTTGTTAAACAAGAGTCCAATCAGTTAACTTTACATGGCGTTCGCAATGTTAAAACCCTGGGAGAAGAAGAGCCAAAAATTTGGACGGATCGATATGGTTGGGAATTAGTAAAAACTTATCCGTTAGGAAGTTGGTCGGAAATTTTGGAAGCATCCAAGTACCTCGATCCCATGAATTCTGAAGGCTATGTCATCTGCGATCGCGCTTTTCGTCGAGTCAAGGTTAAGTCTCCAGAATATGTCGCACTCTCCCATTTTCGTCAGGGATTTTCGACTCGCAGAATGTTAGAAATTATTCTGAAACATGAAGGCGATGAATTTCTCTCCTATTATCCCGAATGGACAGAAATGTATCACAATATTCAACAAAAATATGATGATTTTGCGAACAAAATAGAGGCAGAATACAATCGCTATAAAGATATTCCCAGTCAGAAAGATTTTGCGTTAAGCATTAAGCATTTGCCTTACTCGGGGATTTTATTTGCTTTGCGATCGGGAAAATCTGCTAGTATTCGAGAGTCTTTGCAAAAAACATCTCTCCCTAAAGTAGAACAACTGCTAGAGATTGAAAATATTTATTTAGGAGTTTAAACATGAAAAAGGTCTTAGTTTTAATTGGTTTACCTGCTTCGGGAAAATCAAGTTATGCCAAGGAATTATTATTAGAAAATCCTGGACGTTGGGTGAGGACAAACAAAGATTTATTACGAGAAATGGCTCATGCTTCTTATTGGTCGCAAAAAAATGAAAAATTTATTCTTAAGTTACGAGATCAAATTATTTTGATGGCTTTGGAAGCAGGAAAGCACGTCATTGTAGATGATACTAACTTTGGTTATCATGTAGAGCATATCAAAGAATTAGTCAAAGGAAAAGCTCTGGTTGAGGTGAATGATTCTTTCTTAGAAGTTCCTCTTGAAGAGTGCATTCGTCGAGATTTAGAACGACCGCGATCGGTGGGAAAAGAGGTGATTATGAAGATGTATAATCGCTATATTCGCACTCCTCCGCAATTACTCGATCGCGATCCTAATCTTCCCGATGCAATTATTGTCGATATGGATGGAACATTAGCAATTATGGGCGATCGCAGTC
>NZ_JAYGHV010000418.1:0-12090 GCF_034932145.1 Spirulina sp. 06S082
TACCCTCGTCCTGGCACATAATAAAACATTGGCTGCCCAATTGTGCAACGAATTGCGGCAATTTTTTCCCGATAATGCGGTAGAGTATTTTATTAGTTATTACGATTACTATCAACCCGAGGCATATATTCCCGTCAGCGATACTTATATTGAAAAAACGGCTTCGATTAATGAAGAAATTGATATGTTGCGTCACTCAGCGACGCGATCGCTTTTTGAACGAAAAGATGTGATTGTTGTGGCTTCTATTAGCTGTATTTACGGGTTGGGAATTGCTTCAGAATATCTTAAAGCTGCCATTTCTTTAACAAAGGGAGAAGAAACCAATCAACGCAAACTATTGCGGGATTTAGTTTCTGTTCAATATAAGCGCAATGATACAGAACTCAAACGGGGCAATTTTCGCCTCAAAGGAGATGTTTTAGAAATTGTTCCCGCTTATGAAGATCGGGTGATTCGAGTTGAATTTTTCGGCGATGAAATTGATGCTATTCGCTATCTCGATCCTGTCACGGGAGAGATATTACAAAGTTTACCACAATTGAATATTTATCCAGCGCGTCACTTTGTCACTCCCGAAGAACAGTTAGAGATCGCTTGCCAGGATATTAAAGATGAATTAGAAGCACAATTAGAAGATTTAAGAAAGCGAGAGAAACTCCTTGAATCTCAACGCATTGAACAGCGCACTCGTTACGATTTAGAAATGTTACAAGAGGTAGGATATTGTAATGGTGTAGAAAACTATTCCCGACATTTAGCCCGCAGAAATGCAGGAGAACCACCAGAATGTTTAGTGGATTATTTCCCGAAAGATTGGTTATTAGTCGTCGATGAATCTCATGCTACAGTACCACAAATTCGCGCCATGTACAATGGCGATCGCGCCCGCAAACAGGTATTAATTGAACATGGGTTTCGCCTTCCCAGTGCTGCTGATAATCGCCCTTTAAAAGCGGAGGAATTTTGGGAGAAAGTGAATCAATGTATTTTTGTTTCTGCAACTCCCAGTAATTGGGAAATTGAATTATCTGGCGATCGCGTGATCGAACAGATTATTCGTCCTACTGGAGTCATCGATCCAGAAATTTTTGTGCGTCCAACAACGGGACAAGTTGATGATTTATTAGGAGAAATTAAAGATCGTGCGGCACTTCAAGAACGGGTTTTAATCACAACTTTAACAAAGCGCATGGCAGAAGATTTAACCGAATATTTTGCAGAGAGAGGGATTAAAGTTCGTTATTTACATTCGGAAATTCAATCAATTCAACGTATTGAAATTTTACAAGATTTAAGAAAAGGGGTTTTTGATGTATTAATTGGAGTCAATTTATTGCGAGAAGGATTAGACTTACCGGAAGTCTCTTTAGTGGCTATTATGGATGCTGATAAAGAGGGCTTTTTAAGAACAGAAAAATCTCTGATTCAAACGATGGGACGTGCTGCGAGAAACGTGCGGGGACAAGCGATTTTATATGCAGATAATCTCACGGATAGCATGAAAAAAGCAATTGAAGAAACTGAGCGTCGTCGAGGGATTCAAATGGCTTATAATAAAATGCACAATATTACACCCAAATCAATTGTTAAACAATCTAGCAATGCGATTTTATCTTTTTTAGATATTTCTCGTCGCTTAAATTCACAAGAATTAGAACAAGTTTACGAATATAAGGACGATTTACCTTTGGAAAAAATACCTAATATTATTCAACAATTAGAAGAACAAATGAAAGAAGCTGCGAAAAAGTTGGAATTTGAAGAAGCTGCTAAATATCGCGATCGCATTAAAAATCTCCGCGATCGCCTTTTGGGTCATTCTTAGAACTTGAAGGAAATTTATGTAAAAAGAATTGTTAGACATAGCCTACCTTATAAATCAACAAAATCTAATAAGACAACGCATCCAATAGGGAATATGATAAGGATGAGATTGATCTAGTTTTTGACAGCGATCGCTATAAAAATTGGCAATTTCTAAACTCAAGTTATTTTTCAATTCTGTTTCTGTTAAATTCGAGTAAGATGAACTCAAATGAATTTTATTTTTCCAATAGAGTTTTGCTTTTCTGATTTTTAAGATAACTTCAATGAGTTCTCGTTTTTGAGTTGGGTTGCAACGAGGATTAGTAAATGCTATTTTCCAGCGATCGCAGAATTCTTTCTTGTCTACAAATGTTCCATCTAAGTTTTGACAAGTTCTTTTTACTCTTTCTGAAATAGTTGTGAAATTGTTCTGCATCTCTTCAATTTCTTTTCTTTTTTCTTCTGCAATTTTCTCATCATCATCTTGAGGATCGATAATATCTTGGTTCATATCGTGGTAAATCTTTTCTAAAGAGAGTTTTTCGCCGTTATACATGGGTTTATTTTCATGTGCTGCAAAAAGTTCTGCAAGATCGGGTTCGAGAAAATATGCTTCTTTGTGCATCCATCCTGTAACTATAATTTTACTTTCAGATATTGCTTTGTACATCGTGTCAATATTTGCATACATTTCTTGACAAAGAGTTTCGATATTATTGTAAGATAATTCAATATCAGTATTCTCTAGATCGCGATCGACGAGTACAAAGAGTTTGTCTGGAGATAAATAGGAGTTTTCCGGATCGCGATCGTGCATTTCTAAGAGTGTTTTTCTCACTCGGAGGACATCATTCCGTCCCCCACAAGGTAAAAAAACGGGTCTTTTTTCTCTCCACCATTGCGGGATACAAGCTGTCCAAAAATTAGCATCAGGAATGTTTTCCAGTTGTCTAATTTGTTGCGGTGTACGAATATTAAGGTAGGCGCGATCGCCTTCACAGAGAACAACAATTTTATTTTTAATTCTTCGAGTTTTGAGTATCTTGCTGCAAAATTTCTCTTCTTCTTTGAAGGTCGAATTAGTTGTCATTGTTCTTATCAGCAGGATTCACCATTTTAGGTTCAATTTCTTTGACATGACGGGGAGTAAGTGCCTCGCAAAGATGAAAGGAATGGGTTGCTAAGAGATATTGATTATTTCCCCATGAAGCTAATTCTTGGACAATTGAATATTGCCAGTCTGGATGCAGTCCATTTTCAATTTCATCAATGAGGACAATCGCATCATCTCCCACAGTATACTTGATCCACGCATATAAGCCAAGTCTTTTGAGTTCACCATGACTTAATTCTTCTGGTTCAAGTTCTAAATAATCTCTTTCTGAATTCATTCTACGAACAATAATAGAATCTAATACTTTGTTTGGGAAAATATATTTATTATCACCTAGAAAATGATGAAATTCCTGTACTGTTTCTTGAAAACTATTTGAATATTTTAAGGTTTTTATTGCGGTTTTCCAGTCTTTTTCCTTAGATTCTTTAAAGACATTCAAAATTCCTTTTAAAGCCAATTTATTATAAAGATAAAAATTGGGTAAAGATCGATCGAGATCGAGCAGTGATTTCTCATAATTTTTGGAAATACTAAATAGTGTTTTTTTGGTTTCTCGATTGATAAAAATAAAAGATTGTGTTGGAGGGGCAGCTAAAAAAACTTTTTCTCGGCATTTTTCTAAAACTTCTAAAGCTAAGTCATATTTATTAACTGTAGTTTGACAAAATAACATAATATCTACATTATTTTTAGTGAAAAATTTAGGATATAAAATCGTATTTTTTTCTCCTTGCATTTGCATGAATTCTATTTTTGAAAAAGAAAACTCATTAGATGGGCTAGAATTTTCCAGTAAATTAGATCGGCTAGAATTTTCCAGTAAATATATCTCATCTTTTATTAGTTGAGATTCTGCAAACTCTCTTCCCTCAAAAGAATTTGGATATTTTGTTATTAAATCTTCTAGCTTTGTCTTGAGTTCTTCTATCCTAGATATACGATTTTGATGTTCTAACTCTCTTCCTTTTTCGATCTTATATATTGCAAAAAGACTAGGAATTATATCTAATTTTATATCGTCTATTCCCAGATAAAATTCTTTCATTGAATCTTCTCTTTTGATAATTAAAGGAAGAGTTTTCTGTTCCATTTTTGGTCTTGTACTTGCAGTCCAAGAATGCCTAGAAAATTCTTCAAATTCAGATATTATGTAGAAAAATTGCAAGTCAATAATTTGTTGTTTATACAATATATCAACAGACAAAATAATTTCCGGATGTATTTCTTCTTCAGTTGATATTTTTCTAAAGTCAAAATATTCCGTAATATTTTCTAAAAAAGTTCTCTTCTTTTCATCACAGAAACAAGAAAGTAAAACAAAAATTAGTTGCAAAAGAGTGCTTTTTCCTCCTCCATTTTCACTACTAATAGGAAAAACCTGCGGTGTTAATTCTGGCTCAAAGGTTAATGTGACATTTTTTAGATTTCTAAAATTGGGGACGTGAATTTTTAGAATTTGCATAACAAGTTAATAAGCAATGTAAAACTTTTAGAACATTTAGTCATTTTTGAATCAGCGAGATCGGCATTATCTAAAGTTAGGTGGGCATTGCCCACCTTTACTGTTAAGCAATACACTCTCCTAATTGTTGCAGGATTTTTTCATGTTCTAAATCCTGACCGATGAAGACTAATTGCGTTTTTTGTTCGCGATCGCCCCACTCGTCATCCTCGATAGAGAAGCGCTTCCCACTCAGATGAAAGATATGGCGATCGCCACTTTCCTCAAACCATAAAATTCCTTTTGCACGAAAAATATTTGGCGTTAAATGGTAATCCAAGAACTTCTGGAATTTGCGAACTGACATCGGTTTGTCACTTTGGAAAGAAACTGAGGTAAAACCATCATTTTCTAAGTGATGAGAATGGTCATGATGAGCATGATCGTGATGTTCGTGTTCGTGATGTTCATGATCGTGATGTTCGTGTTCGTGATGTTCGTGTTCGTGATGTTCGTGTTCATGATCTTCTGAATCTATTTGATCAAAATACTTATCCGACTCAAATAAACCAACACTCAAAACCAAAGGGAGAGGAACTTGAGATTTAGTCGTGTGAATAATCCGCGCATCTTGTTTAATATCGCGAATTCTAACTTCTAATAAATCGACATCGGCCTCATCGACTAGATCGACTTTGTTGAGTAAAATAACATCACCGTAAGCAATTTGACTGTACGCTGCCTCGCTATTAAACAAATCTAAACTATAATTGGAACAGTCCACCATTGTGACAATAGAATCGAGACGAGTCATATCTCGCAATTCTGTTCCTAAAAAGGTCAGTGCAACGGGAAGAGGATCGGCTAAACCTGTTGTTTCGACTACTAAATAATCGATTTTATCTTCCCGTTCCAGAATCCGATAAACGGCATTTACTAAATCTTCATTGATAGTGCAGCAAACACAACCATTATTTAACTCGATCATATCATCTTCGGTAGTGATAATCAGTTCGTTATCAATACCAATCTCTCCAAACTCATTCACGAGAACGGCGGTTTTAAGTCCTTCTTGATTGCTTAAAATATGATTGAGTAGGGTTGTTTTCCCGCTACCGAGAAAGCCGGTAATAATAGTTACGGGTAAACCCTGTTTGGGGGCTTCCATTCCAAGCACGTCACTCGGTTGAGAATCGACTGTTTGCATAATTTTTCTGTCCGTAATGTCAAAATTACAAAAGCCTTGTCAAAGTATTCAGCTTATGGCTCTATTGTCCATTATTGCTTAAACTGAGAATGTGGGAAGTTTCTTTCGGAAGACTTCCGCGATCGCACTACTCCATCAAATTATGACTCTAAATCTCTACAACACCCAAACTCGCCGCAAGGAAGCCTTTGTTCCTCTAACCCCCAATGCGGTGACAATGTACTGCTGTGGCGTGACGGTGTACGATTTATGTCATTTGGGTCACGCTCGGTCTTATATTGTTTGGGATACGGTGCGCCGTTATTTGCTGTGGTTGGGTTATGAGGTGCGCTATGTTCAGAATTTTACCGATATTGACGATAAAATTCTCAAACGTGCGAATGAACGCGGAATGACCATGCAGGAGGTTAGCGATCGCTATATCCAAGAATATTTTGCTGACATTCGCCCTCTAAATGTGCTAGATGCGGACGAATATCCCCGCGTTACGGAACATATTCCCCAAATTCAGCAAATTATTCAAGATTTGCTCGACAAAGGCTATGCTTACCCCGCAGAAGGGGATGTTTATTATCAGGTGGAACGACTTCTCGACTACGGCAAACTTTCCGGACGTAAGCTAGAAGATATGCAGGCTGGGGCAAGTGGTCGCGTAAATGAGGGGGGAACAAAAAAGAAACATCCTTTTGATTTTGCCCTCTGGAAGGCGGCTAAACCTGGAGAACCTGCCTGGGATTCCCCTTGGGGTCAAGGTCGTCCCGGTTGGCATATTGAATGTTCGGCGATGGTCAGATCACTTTTCGGAGATACAATCGATATTCATAGTGGGGGTGGAGATTTAGTTTTTCCTCATCACGAAAATGAGATCGCCCAGTCGGAAGCCGCGACGGGTAAGCCATTAGCACAATATTGGCTGCATAATGGCATGGTGAAAATTGGCGGCGATAAAATGTCGAAATCCTTATCGAATTTTATTACGATTCGCAACTTTTTAGAGCATCCTTACGATCCGATGGTATTGCGTTTGTTTGTTCTTTTGGCACATTATCGCAAACCTTTAGATTTTACCGAAGAGGCGATCGCCTCGGCTGAAAATGGCTGGCAAACTCTACAAGAAGGATTGCATTTTGGGCAACGTTATGGGGCTAAATTAGGCTGGAAACTCTCTGAAATGAGTGTAGACTCGAATGCTTATAAAGAGCGCTTTCAAGAGTCAATGGACGATGATATTAACACTCCTGGAGGGTTGGCGGTTATTTTTGAATTGGCGAAGGAGTTACGCAAGGAAAGTAATTTACTTACCCATGAAGGTAAAACAGAAATTGCTTCAGAAGCACTAGAAATACAGTGGAAAACTTTGGTTGAATTAGCGAGTGTTTTGGGTATTGAAGCACAACCCGAGGCAGCAACTGTAGAGGAAATTGGAGAAGCGGAAATTGCTGCACTCATTGAACAACGCACCGCAGCAAGGAACGCAAAAAACTTTGCAGAAGGCGATCGCCTTCGGGATGAATTGAAAGCAAAAGGTATAATTTTGGTCGATAAAGCAGGTGAAACAACATGGCATCGCGGTTAATCAAACAATGCCCACTTTAATTTTAAGTCCACGATTTACAGAAGATTCGCAAACACTTTGGAGGACTGCGATCCAATTGGGTTGGGATGTAGAAAGATTGACCAGTTGGCGAGTTGGCGATCGCTTTCTTTCTCTTCCCGAACCTGTTTTCTATCTCGAAGCATTAATGGCAGAAAATATTGCCGAACAATTTGGCAGAAAATTGCTCCAACTTCCTGCTAATTGGTTGCCTCAACTTCCCGAAGAATATCGCCAACGTTGGGTTTATTTAACAACTTTAGCAGAAGCTAAAATGCTGAAAAAACCTGCTTTTGTTAAACCTCCCAATGATAAAAGTTTTCCGGCTCGAGTTTATTCTAGTTCAGATTTACCAGATGAGTTTGCAAGTGAAACTCCTGTTCTTATTGCGGAAATTGTTCGTTGGGAAAAAGAATTTCGTTGCTTTATTTTAGATCGAGAATTACGAACGTTTTCAATTTATCTTCGCGATGGAGAATTGCAAAGAGAAACAGGATTTCAACATAGCGATCGCGAGGAAATAGAATTGAGACAATTTGTAACAAAATTTCTCTCAGATTCTCGTGTAAATTTGCCTGATGCTGCTTGTTTAGATGTGGGCATTATACGCGATCGCGGTTGGGCAATAGTCGAACAAAATGCAGTTTGGGGATCGGGGATTTATGGCTGCGATCCTGTAGAAGTGTTGCGAGTTCTTACACCCAATTAATCTCAATGCTATCTCAGGGTAAACGCATCTAAAATTATAGCGAAGAAGACAGACAAAAAAGCAAGGATAGAGTTGGAGAAATTGTCTTGTCAAAGAGGTAAAAAAAAGATAAAATGTTTTTGCTTGCTGTTACAATTTATACTAAATTAGATGCGTTTACCCTGATGGTTTGTCCTTCTTTGACATTTGGATGCGATCGCGCTATCTTAGCCTTTTGCGATCGCAACAAGCGATTAAATCTTAAGAATCAGCTATAATTTGCATGAGGCGATCGCAAGATTGATAATTATTCATTGTATGCTTCCATGCCTACACAAGAACAGACCAAATTGCGATCGCCAAAAGCATTATCGATGCGTCCCACGGGCATCCAGTATTTATGTTCTTTCGTCCAAGGTGCAGGATAAGCGGCTATTTCCCGAGAATAGGGGCGATCCCAATCGTCGGATAATAAAGATTGTGCCGTATGAGGGGCATTTTTCAGAGGATTATTCGTTGCATCCATCTTTCCCGCTTCAATGGCTGCAGCCTCCTCGCGAATAGCTAACATTGCCTCACAGAAGCGATCTAACTCTTGTAAAGACTCGCTTTCCGTTGGTTCCACCATCATTGTTCCAATAACCGGCCAGGACATAGTAGGGGCGTGAAATCCATAATCCATCAAGCGTTTAGCCACATCATCCACTTCAATTCCTCCTCGTTTTTTTAAAGGTCGCAGGTCGATGATACATTCGTGAGCCACTAAGCCAGACTTGCCTTTGTATAAAATAGGATAAGCCTCCTCTAGGCGCTTGGCGATATAGTTCGCACTAAGAATCGCCACCTTACTCGCTTGAGTTAGACCTTCCTCTCCCATCATGGCAATATACATCCAGGAAATGACCAAAATACTCGCACTGCCCCAAGGTGCCGCAGAAATTGCCCCAATACTATTTTCTCCCCCCAACTCAACCACAGAATGACCCGGTAAGAAAGGCACGAGATGAGATGCAACCCCAATCGGTCCAACCCCAGGACCGCCACCACCGTGAGGAATGCAGAAGGTTTTATGTAGATTTAAGTGACAAACATCGGCACCATAGTCCCCTGGACGACACAACCCCACTTGAGCATTCATATTTGCGCCATCTAAATAAACTTGACCGCCGTGTTGATGAATCATTTCACATATCTCTGTAACGCCTTCTTCAAAAACGCCGTGGGTTGAGGGATAGGTAATCATCAAAGCAGCAAGATTAGTCGCGTGTTTCTCGACTTTTGCTTTTAAATCGGCAATATTAATATCCCCCTGCTTGTCGCATTTAACCACGACCACCTTCATGCCGCACATGACTGCACTGGCGGGGTTTGTCCCATGTGCGGACTCGGGAATTAAACAGATTTTGCGGTGTCCTTCTCCTCGATGTTCATGATACTTGCGAATGACCTGCAACCCCGCATATTCTCCTTGAGAGCCAGCGTTGGGTTGCAAGGATACATCTGCAAACCCGGTAATTTCGGCTAACCATGCCTCCAATTGCTCAAATAAAATCTGATAACCTCGGGTTTGGGATAAAGGTGCAAAGGGGTGAATCTTGCCAAACTCGGGCCAGGTTACGGGGAACATTTCGGCGGCGGCATTGAGTTTCATGGTACAAGATCCAAGGGGGATCATCGAAGTAGTGAGGGAGAGATCCTTGCTTTCCAAACGGTGTAGATAGCGCAGGAGTTCCGTTTCCGATCGATAACGGGTAAAGACGCGATCGCGCAAATATTCGCTTTCTCGGGCAAAAGGTTCGGGATAGTCAAAATGTAATTCCCTTTCTATTTCTTCCACGGTAAAGGGCAATTTATCGCGGTTACAGAAAGTATTCCAAAGGTCGATCACATCTTCTTTGGTCGTGGTTTCGTCGAGGGAAATGCACACTTGTCCTGGTTCCAATAGGCGTAAATTCGTGCCTCGTGCTTCGGCAACCTTCACGAGGGCTTTTGCGCCTTCTTTCCCGACTCCCGCGCAAACTGTATCAAAAACTGGGACGCGATCGATGCTATAATTCAGTCGTTGGAGTCCGGCTGTGAGAAGAACTGTTAGTTTATGAATGCGTTGCGCGATCGCCTTTAACCCGTCGGGACCGTGATAAACTGCATACATTGAGGCGATCGCCGCCAGTAGCACTTGAGCCGTACAAATATTACTGGTCGCTTTGTCTCGGCGAATATGTTGCTCTCGGGTTTGCAGTGCCAAGCGCAAGGCGGGTTTGCCATGACTATCTTGAGAAACCCCCACCAGTCGCCCTGGAATGTGCCGTTTATGCGCTTCCTTCGTGGCAAAATAAGCAGCATGAGGTCCTCCGTAGCCCAAGGGGACACCAAAACGCTGAGTGCTTCCCACGGCAATATCTGCGCCAAATTCACCGGGAGGGGTTAAGAGGGTTAAACTGAGAGGATCGGCGGCAACGGTTACTAAAGCACCCATTTCGTGAACTTTCGCAATGAAAGAACGATAATCAAAAATCATCCCATTTGTGGCTGGATACTGTAATAATGCGCCAAAAATAGGGGTTTTAAAATCAAAAAGTTCGTGATTTCCAACAATTACTTCAATATCAAGAGGTTGGGCGCGAGTGAGAATCACTTCGATGGTTTGAGGATGACAAGTATCGGCAACAAAAAAGGTATTTACTTTATTTTTGCACAGTCCATAACTCATGGTCATAGCTTCGGCGGCGGCGGTACTTTCATCTAAAAGAGACGCATTGGCAATTTCCATCCCCGTAAGTTCAATAATCATCGTTTGAAAGTTTAAGAGGGCTTCCAAACGTCCTTGGGCGATTTCTGCTTGATAAGGCGTGTAAGCGGTATACCAACCGGGATTTTCTAAAATGTGGCGTTGAATTGGAGGCGGGGTAATACAATCATAATAACCCATGCCAATATAGGAACGATTCAGTTTATTTTTAGAGGCAATGGCTTTGATTTCAGCTAAAGCAGTATATTCACTTTTCGCTACAGGTAAATTAAGAGGTTCTTTGCTGCGAATATTAACCGGAATAGTATTATAAATCAATTCATCTAAACTGGCATAACCAAGACTTTGTAACATTTTCTCCACATCTTTTTCATCGATCCCGATGTGACGTTGAGCAAAATTATCGATTCCATCTTCTCGAGCCGTTGAGGGTAATTGTTGGGGACTCCCGAGGAGTAAAGTGGTCTTGGAGGCAGTTTCGGTGTTTTGCATTCTAGATTTAATGGGTTAGGGCAAAGGGACGAGTGTTTGCAGTTTAGGCAATGTCTTATTATGTTTTAACAAATATTCTCTCAAAAAATGAACAAAAAGGAAGTCAAGGATCGTGCGATCGCACTTTTCGGGCTGTTTTTTCCAGTCTCCTCCGAGAAAATACTGAAATTCTTGGGGTGAGTGCAAAACGCCAAAACGGAATATTTTGAAATTCTTGGGCGATCGCGATCGCGGAAATGGTTGAATTGTCTCCATGCACGAGTTCTGCTTGTGACGCTGTTTCGGCGAAGAAACTCACTTAATGACCAGATTGGAAGATAGATAATTTTTTGGGCTACGTTGTCATCTTGGTGGTAAATATGAGATTGAGGTGGGTTTGCGATCGAGTGTTTCTAGAGCTAAACGAGTTTCGTATAAATTTGAAGCAAGAATTTGAATGAATAAATCAAATATTTGTGTTGCTTGTTCGCGATCGCCATTAAGCAGTATAGGCATGATTGTAAAAATAGCTGCCCAAACACTGGGATTTTTTTCTCGATTTAATTGAGTTTCAATAATTCTCATCCAACCCTCAACATCGGAAGGTTTTTGATAAAGATAGCCATAAGTTAATGCTTTTAAGATTTCTGTGGGCTTTGGAAAAGAATTAAAATATTTCTAGGCAAACCATCATTAGATTCTGCAATTTTTTTAAGTCCTGATGTAACGCGATCGCGAAAATCATCTGATGCAAAACCTCGATTATCAAGTTCTTGGATTAATTCAATTATATGATTCACTGAAAAATTTATTTGAGTTAATCCATAAATCCCACTCCCTGCGTAATATAGATTTGCGTTCATATACTAGATATTGCTCAACAAGAGCGATATCTTCAGGATAATCTGTATCTTCCTGAAAATTTATAACTGCATTTTCTAAGCAAATGCGATCGCATTCTGAAAGATGAGGAAAAACTGCTGTAATTAGATTTGAAGAGGTTGAGCAATGGCG
>NZ_JAYGHV010000419.1:0-11843 GCF_034932145.1 Spirulina sp. 06S082
TTTGCGTCAAGGTCAATTCGATCGCTTAGATTTGTCTCATCTCATCGAGGAGTTGGAAGATTTGGGAAACCGCCATTACGATCAATTGGAATCTCGTCTGATGCAATTAATTGCCCATTTACTGAAATGGCAAATTCAACATTGGAAACAGACTAACAGTTGGCGAGCCACTATTCGCGTACAAAGAACGGCGATCGCCAAACTACTGCGACGCAATCCAGGTTTAAAATCTCGGTTAGATGAAGCCATGCAGGAAAGTTGGTCGGAAGCGCGAGATCTGGCGATCGCTGAAACAGATTTACCTGATGAACAATTTCCTGAAGTTTGTCCTTTTTCCTTGGAGGAAATTCTGAGTGAAGACTTTTGGCCGGAGAGAGAAAAGAAGGAAGATCGCTAAATTAGCGATCGCGATTTTCTGTTTTATGTTTCTTTTTCTGTCCAGACGAGTCGTAAAGCCAGCAAAACAAAGCCGATCGCGGCACCAGCTTTTAATAATCGCGTTGGTAAAATTTGTGCGACACCTGCACCCACTAAAACCCCGAGAAAACTGGCTAAAACTAATGCTGTTACGGTCCCTAAAAATACCGCCCGAGGCGAGGAGGAACTGCCACTGAGGGCGATCGCCGCTAACTGACTCTTATCGCCAATTTCTGCAAAAAATACAGTGATAAAACTCAAGCCAAATAATTGCCAATCCATTCTTTCAATTATTAATTTTTAGATCAATTTTTAAACTTGCACAACATCCCAAAGTAAAAGAATCGCAACAAACAGCAAAATAGCGGCGGCAGCTAAATCCATTGCTTTGGGACTGATACGCTTAGAGAGCCACCAACCCAGTAAAACGCCGATTAAACTGGTTGTAATGAGGGCGATCGCGGCACCCGCAAAGACAACCCAAGGGGACTGAGATTCGGCTACAATTAACAAGGTCGCAAGTTGGGTTTTATCGCCCATTTCTGCTAGACAAATTGTTACAAATGTCGTGCTAAATGTTCCCCAAAATGCACTCGATCGCCAAGATGATTTTTGCAGGTTATGGCGATCGCCAGTTTCCGATAAGTTGGGAAGTTGCGATCGCGCTTCGGATGTGGGTTTAATAGCAGTCACAAAAATTCAATAAAAACCTTTGACTATCCTATCATCTCCCTTGCAAGGAAAGTTAGCATAATTGGCTAATAGCAATATTTATCATCATCGGGTTTTACATTCTCTTTCCCTCGTCGCATCGCCCCCAAAATCGTCGAAATAATCACGCACCGTTGTAGATTTCCACCATTAGAAGATTTGAGAGCAATTCGACCTTTTGCATTTAGCGAAGTTTTTCCGCACTCATCTCCAGGATTATAAACCGCACAACCATAATGATTAAATTGAACCCGCCATAATTGTTCGGTATCATCTTTGTGAAAAGTTGTCTCTTTATCTCCGCGATCATTCTTTTCTGAGTCAACCTGTACTCCTGATTCTAAATCTTGCCATAATCCATCATTATTCCAAATCGAAGGGGGTATAAAATCGCTATCATCGGCGGGATGAATAACCCATTGTACGCGATCGCCATTGTCTCGGATACTCGCTTGCCATGTTATTTTATCCCGAGTCGCATTACTTTTCGCTGCCATCAACGCCCGATAAATTTGACTCTGGGATTTATTAAGACGAGTACGATTTGTGTAACTTAACCAAGATGGTGCGGCGATCGCTGCCAAAAGACCAATAATAACGACCACAACTAATAGTTCGATAATCGTAAACCCTTGTTCTTGTGAGAAACTGAGAACATTTGTCTTTGACATGATGATAACTCGATACGCCCTACAATTTGCGAGATCGTATCATAAGACGATCTCACTATCGAGTTATTTTAGCAGTAAATTTAGTTTTTCACTATATATTGTGCGATCGCTTATTGATATGATGCAAAAAGTATCATTAGTTAAGGACTATCGGGAAAACATCGCACCAGCAAACTCGCCAATCTTTATGTATAAAGAGTTTATAGCTGTTTTTTGCCAGTAAACTTTGCTAGGGTGAATAGTAATAGTGAATTTGATGACTGAGAAAAATATTCAGTGGGGCAATATGCGACGACTAACCCCAGTTAGCCGTGTTTTCGGGTTAGATCGAGGAATGCCCATCGATCGCTTTTACATTGAAGCCTTTCTGCAAAACCATACCAAAGATATTCAAGGTGTAGTTTTAGAAATTGAAGAACCCGTTTATACTCGTAAATTTGGCAGCGATCGCGTCTCCCAAAGTCATGTTTTACACGCGGAAATAGACAATCCTAGCGCTACAGTCGTGGGAGACTTAGTAACGGGAGAAGGGTTGCTCAAAGACACATTTGATTGTATGATTTTAACTCAAACTCTGCTAGTAATTTATGATATACAGAGCGCGATCGCCAATTGTTACCATGCCCTCAAACCGGGTGGAGTATTATTAGTAACTTTTCCGGGAATTAGTCAAATCAGCCGCTATGATATGGATCGATGGGGAGATTATTGGCGTTTTACCGACGCATCCGCACAACGACTTTTTGGCGATGTTTTTGGGCGCGATCGCGTCACTGTTGAAACTTATGGTAATGTACTGACAGCTTGTGCTTTTTTGCAGGGTTTAGCTGCCCATGAATTAAAGCAATCGGAGTTAAACTATCGCGATCCCGATTACCAATTATTGATTACAGTACGAGCCATCAAATAATAATGCAAAAACTATTCAATCTCGGCAATCGTGCAGTTCGCTGGTTTAGAAAAGAAAACACAAACGCAGCGCTAATTCTACTCTACCATCGGATCGCAAAACTACCCGCCGATCCTCAGTTGTTGTCTGTATCCCCTGCTCATTTTGCCGAACATCTGGAGGTATTACGGCAATATACACACCCTTTAAGTTTGCAACAGCTTGTAGATGCTTTGCGATCGGGAAATCTTCCTCCTCGTGCTGTTGTCATTACCTTTGATGACGGCTATAGTGACAATTTAACTCATGCCAAACCGTTGTTAGCACAAGCAGATATTCCGGCTACAATCTTTATCAGTACCGGTTACACGGAACAGGAACAAGAGTTTTGGTGGGACGAATTAGAACGAATATTCTTACAACCCAATACCCTCCCTCAAACTCTTTCTTTAAAAGTTGCAGATCGATTTCAGGAGTGGAATTTAGAAAATGTGGCAACTTATCATCAAGAAGAATACGATCGCGATCGCCATTGGAATGTCTTACAAGCAACGAATCCAACCCCACGTCACCTGATTTATCGAGCATTACATCAGCAACTTTTTGGATTATCAGGGGCAGAAATCGCGGCAACCTTACAAAAGTTACAAGAAAAGAGCGGACAAGGAACAATAGCTCGCCTCACTCATCGACCTATGATAAAGGAAGAAATAGTACAATTGGCAGAAGAGGGATTAATTGAAGTGGGAGCCCATACCATGACCCATCCCGTTCTTGCTAATTTACCGATCGCAGCCCAACAAGTAGAAATCGAACGCAGTAAAACAACTTTAGAAACAATTTTAGGGCATTCGGTGAACAGTTTTTCTTATCCCTTTGGTACACCTCAAGTTAGTTATACATCCCAGACCGTTGAACTGGTGCGGGAAATGGGATTTAACTGTGCCGTTACGACCTCTCCAGAGCTTGTTGAGGGAAGTTGCGATCGCTATCAACTCCCACGTATTGGCATTCGTGATTGTAATGGTGATGAATTTGCCGAGCAATTGCAAGAACTATTGCCTGTAGCATAAAAGAATACATATTTCACTTTTTAAGATAGGAAAAGCATTTCTTGATCTATCAACAACAGTTAAAAGAAAAAAGTGGTGTGTTACCTCGCGTTGTCCATCTGAGTCAGTCCGATCGCAAAGGAGGAGCAGCATTAGCAACATCTCGTCTCCATCAAGGCTTACAGCGTGCAGGATATTCATCCTCTTTATTTGTTTGCGATCGCGTTTCAGACGACCCCAATACGATCGCCTTTCACCCTGCACAGTTTCAAGAATTAAATCCCATTCCAACGGTTGGGGGTTATTTTTTCACGGACGATCGCAGTCCTTATCAATCTGAGATTTTGCATCAACTTCCCGATGCAGATATTGTACATTTGCACTGGGTAGCTGGATTTGTGGACTATGCCCACTTTTTGAGCAATTTAGCCCCCGTTGCTCCCATTGTCTGGACGCTACACGATACGAATCCCTTTACCGGAGGATGTCATGGGAATGTGGGGTGCGATCGCTTCACCGTTGCTTGTGGAGCCTGTCCGCAACTAGGGTCAACTCAAGAAAGCGATCTCTCTCGGGAAATCTGGCAACGCAAGCATCAGACTCTCAAAAAAGTGGATCGCGATCGCCTTCACATTGTCACTCCCAGTCAATGGCTGGCCGATCGGGTTAAAGAGTCCTCTTTATTAAGAAAATACCCCCTGACAGTCATTCCTAATGCTTTAGATTTGGAGGTATTTGCCCCTCGCGATCGCGCCTTTTCTCGGGAAATTTTAGGCATTCCTCCAGAAGCGAAAGTCCTCTTATTTGCAGCCAATTATTTAGAAGATCCCTATAAAAACTTTCCCGCACTGATTGAAGCGATCGAACAATTACCCAATATTAAAAATATCTTTCTCCTCTCCGTCGGTCGCGGTACGAACAAATTACCTGTCTCTCTTCCTTATTTACATCTTGGCTATATTAACCAACCTCGTTTTCTCTCCCTCATCTATAGTGCCGCAGATTTGTTTGTTTTGCCCTCCAAGCAAGATAATTTTCCCAATGTCTGTCTTGAAGCGATCGCCTGTGGGCTGCCTGTGGCTGCTTTTCCCACAGGAGGAATTCCGGAAATGGTACGCTCTAATGTAACCGGATTACTCGCCTCAGAACCCACCAGCAAAGCATTATCGAGAGCGATCGCTACTCTTTTGCAAGCTCCCCAACACTTAAAACAAATGCGGCATAACTGTCGCGAAATTGCCCTCAAAGAATACAATTTAGAGCAGCAAGCACAATGCTATAGCGCACTCTATCAGCAGCATTATCACGATGCGATCGTCCTTGGAGAAGGCTGGCATCCTCTCGAAACTTATGAGGGGAAAACTTTTCGATGGGTCACGAATGACGCTCAATTTAGTATCAAGAATCCAACAGGTTTGCGGACTACTCTTCGCCTTGATATTGAGCCTGGACTAAGCCTCATTCATCTACCTCTCGAACTATATTTATGCGATCGCCGCGATCGTATTGCAACAAAAATTTTCATTCAGTATCGAACAATTATTTTTCTACAACTCTCCATATCTCCGCATCAAAACAATCAGTTTAGACTACATATTGAAAATAAGAGTCGGGAATTAACAACAGATCCACGTATTCTAAACTTCCGAGTGTTTTCTTTAGGCTGGAGCTAATCAGGCTCAACTAATAAGAGATTGTAAATTATTTCACTATTGATGCGTTTGCCCTGCGAGAATAACCAATCTCTCCCATCGCTTCTCCATGATACTCCCAGAATAAATTATGTAAAGTGATTAAGTAAGACACGAAAAAAACCATTTCCCGATCGCGGGTAAGAAGCTATCCAAATAATCATTTTGATTCCTTACCTTAGAATTACTGATGGGGAACAAAATCGATGGATTGAATCGGTAAACCTAAAGCTCGAAGATCGGAGGATCCCGATCGCTTAGGATAAAATGGCTGACAAAGCAGTGCTAAATTTTGAACTTGTTGCTGAGGATCGAAGAATTCTGACTTTACCGTGAAAGTGATTTTCCATTGTTCCCAGTCATAATTTATCTCTTTTAGAGGGCGATTATTGAACAATAAAGATAATTTGAGATCGAGATAGTCGGGTCGAATGGGGAGCAGTTGAATCGTAACATTATAGGTTTGAGGAGGGAGGGAAACTTTTAGCACTGAAACTGCATCAGTCCAGCGAAAATCTTGTTCTTGCCAATATTCTAATGGATAAAATCCAATCAGATAATTCTCGTCAAGAGTGGGAATATTATAGGTATATAGTTCCGGGAAAGAAGGTTTATTTTTCTGCAAATACTCGCTAATAAAAAGGAGACGACCGTGGCTGACAGAGTCACACCACATCTTGATAAAGACGTTGTAATTGACTGAGGAAGAGCCTCGAAATATATTTAACCAAATGCTCAAAAGCGAAATCTTAAAGCGCGATTGAACACAGCCCCACTTAGCACCTGCTAAAGCATAGGGAAAATATTTGAGTAAAAACTGTAGCTGTAAAAAATAACTTAATTTCTGATTATTTTGAAATGGATTTCCGAACAATTGCTGTAGTAGTATTTTACAAATATAACGAGAATTTTCGGGTCGATAGGTCTCCCGTTTTGACCATTCTATGGAACGACCGATATATTTTGTACAATGTTCGTCAGAGAACTGGGTTCGATAGTGACATTCATTATAACCATGATTATTTTGAGGTTCAAAGGACTTGAGAAATGTCGTTGAATTATAGTGATAGATATCAGCTTTTTCTGCATAACCAATAGGATTACCTGCTTGATATGCTTTTAAAGCGAAGACTCGAGAAGCATAAGATTCGTATTCAAAAGGAATTCCACCTAAATCCAGATAAAGTTGCTTGGGAATCGTAAATCCCCGAATATTCATGTTATGCCAGTATTGTTCTACTTTTTCGGGATGATAATTTTGATCGTACCAACGATCGATAAATTCACCGAGATAGTTATCGTTTTCACCATTGTTTCGACAGCCTACAATTACCTCATCATGAGTTTTTAGATAACGATTCAGTTCTTGCAGGCACGTTGGGGCACCGCTTGCATGAGATTCTGTAAAAACCAGCATTTCATTTTTTGCCTGTTTTGCAGCCAGATCGTAGAGTTCCATGTGGTTGTCAGTATCTGCAAAAATCATACGATCGCAGGGACGTAGAAGTTCTTTCACTTCTTTCTCTAATTCGGGTTGTTTGCCATTTGCTGCCACAATAACTTCGTAATGGTCGTCGGGATAATCTTGTCGAGTCCAACCTTTAGTGCTTTTAATGGCATAGCCTCGATGTAGTAATAAGGTGAAAACAATCGAAAATTTAAAATCATCGGAAGCAATCTGAGAAGTTTCTTGAGGAGAAGAGGTTGCTATAGTCATGTTCTAAGAAAAAGATAAATGGTTCACTAAGAAAATAAAAAGATGATGAGAGAAAAAGGCGATGAATTCTAACCCGATCGCACCAGAGAAACAGAGTGAATCGCCAGCCCGAGTTCGCGTGTATCATTGCTGCTATCGGGATAAAGATCGCAAAAACGCAAGGTTTGAGCAATATGAAAACTCACCCGTACTCTTCCTTGATATTGTTGCAAAGTTTCTGCCGTTACGGATGTTTCTACGACTACAAAACGATCGCTTTGGGACCAAGAGAGAGAAACAGGGCGATCGCAGACTCGAATTTCTAGACTTTGCAGGACTTCTGGAGAAACTGCGTGTAGAATTTGACAAGTTAATCGTCCTTCTCCTTCTTCTTGCCAACTGAGATCGAGCCACGATCGCCTCTCACTCATCCAGCGAAACCCAATATTATTATCTTGTTCCGCTAAATGCCAACCGATGCCAGAAATCCTTTGTTCTAGGGAAAAATGAGCCGCATCGGGTAAAGCAGAAGCCTCGAGAGGATGTGGATCGCTTTCTGGAGGGGGGATTAAAGGGTTGACGCTACTGCGATCGCTGCCACTCAACAAAATAACGGGATGCGATCGCTCCAATTTGACGGAAGGCAATGTTGCTCGAAAGGTTAACCCAATTCTACGCTCTCGAGAATAATTGGGATTAGAGTGATGTAGGATCCGTTCGTCGAATAAAAAGAACTGACCCGGTTGGAGAACCATTGAAATTTTATCCGCTTCATTAAAAGCCGTGGGATCGGCACATAATCCCCCAAACCAACCGGAGAAATTGGCATTATTATTCTGTACCTTTTTGATGGCATGAGTGTGAGTACCGGGGATTAAATCAACACAGCCATTTTCAAGGTTTGCTGGGGTAATGGCCAGCCAAACACCAAGACTTTCTATCTGTTCCAATTGAGAATGCCAGCGATCTTGATGCCAAGGATATTCTTCTTGGGGTTGACCCGGTTTTGCGGGGGGTTTATCAAAAAGATGGGAATAGCGTACAACAAGATCCTTACTGTGTAGGGAAACCAAGCGATCGACAATTGCAGGAGTCGAACACAATTGCCAGATTGTTTGACTATCCAGATGCCGCATTTGGGTCTGATAAGGAGAGAAGGGGGAAGGAGTGGTTAAGACGCGATCGCAAATAATTTCGCGATAGGGTGTCATTTCTTCTTGAGAAAAGGCCGTAAAGGGTCCTAAAAATCCCTGCTGACGATACCGCTCGATCTCATCAGTGTTTAAATGGTATTTGATAGCGGTTTTGGAAGCGATCGCACTCATTAAAAGAACCTCCCCATTAATTGCTCCATCCTAAATCAAAAACGCGAAAATTCAAAATTCGCGAGTCGGAAGACAAGGGTTTACTTTCTTGCTGACAGTGAAGTTTAAAAGTTGTCGATCGCCGAGAGATAATAGGGAGTTGAATATATAGGGTTTCTCGATTGTGAGTAGAGAGGGTCAAGATAGTTTTTCCTCGATAGTCTTGGAGATGGAGAGTGAGGGGAAGTTCACACAAACTTGGACCCGGTTCTAACAATAATCGCAGTGTTTTGCGATCGCCAGTTGGGTTATAAATTCTAATTTCTGCGTCGTTATTGATCCAACGAAAGGTTTCTCCGGCAAAGGTTTCCAGATCGTACCAGTTATCCCCTAACGTGATAATATCTGTCCCCATTTGATGATAAAGCTCAATATAACGACGAGCCTGTTGTTCTAGGGTATATTCAGCGAGAGCAATACGTCGGCAATGAGAGGAAAATTCTGCCAGTTTGTCCGAGTCTTTCAGGAGAGATGCGATCGCACCACTCAACTCTTGACTATTTTCAGGAGAGACCAAAGATCCGGTTAAATTGGGACGCACGAGATCGGGGATTCCTCCGACATTAGTTCCTACTACTGGAGTCCCACAAGCTAGAGATTCTAACACCACATTGGGGAAATTATCCTGCTTGGAGGAAATAACAAATAGATCCGCAGCACTGTAAACCAAGGACAGCAATCGTTCATTTTCAATAAATCCTAAGTGTCGGTGAGGAATGGATACGGGGAGGGAAGGATTTCCTCGACCTAAAGAAAGAAGATATAAATTAGGTAATCTACTGAGATTGCTCAGAGCCTCTCTTAATAAATTAAAATTTTTAATTGGATTGGCGAGATAATCTGCCACAAAAAGAACAACTTTGGCATTTTTTGGCAATCCCAAAACTTCCCGGGCAAAATTGCGATCGCGTGGTGCAAAGTTATCGGTATCAATACCTGTCGGAATCGTCGTCACGGGATAATCTCGAAATAAAGAAGATTGTTTCAGTTTTTGGGTCATCCACCGACTCGGTGCGACGAAGTGAAGGCGATCGCGAGCAACATTTTTGATTGCTTTCTTTTTACTTTCCCAGATTTGCCGAGATAGATCGTTTTCTTGAGTTGAATTGAGTTGCGGACACATTCCACAAGATTGAGTAAAGCGATCGCAAAAGTTGTCAACATGACACCCTCCCGTCAAGGGATTTTCATCGCTCAATCGCCAAATAATAGGAGTTAGAGTGGGGATTTTAGAGAAAAAGGTCTGATAATCAACAAACCCCGCAATCCAATGCAGATTAATAATTTCTGCTTCTGGAAGTTGTTGTAAGAGTTCCGTGGTATAGGGGCTGCGATCGCTACTAAAGAGAGTATTATGTATTGTGTTTGTTTGCACGGGAAAATTTGCAGCATTTTCCCTGTCTACCCGTGTCGGATTAAACTGTTGTGTTTCGCGATCTCCTAGCGTCTCGGAAGAACAATCATTCCGCAATTTCTCTAATACAAATAATGTCGAGTCATAGCCTAAACGATTTAATTCTGAATGTAGGCGATAAGTTGCATTGGGCGCACCTCCACCCATATCTTTTGCACTCAAATGAACGACTCGCAACGGCAAAAATCTCTTATCTAGTATTCCATTTTGTCGCTTATCTTGTCGATAAATCATTTATAATCAGAAAAATTGAGTATAGTTCACCAATTCAAATCTTGTTCGTATCCAGTTTGAATTAACACGTTTCCAAACCGTTTTTTAAATTCATCCTTGATGCGATCGGAGAAATAGTTTTTCCAGTCTCCAACAATCCCTTTCCGTTGATGAGCAGTAATATCTTCTTCTCCTTGCTTACGACCTGTTACTACTTCAAAAGTATTATACTTTACCACATCGTGAATATGCTGCTTACTGACATTAATTTGACAATAGTTAATGATTTTTTCAAATACCGCAAATTCATCAGCAACGATATCTTCATAACGAATTAAAAGAGTATTAGGATCGTCATTTTCCTCTTTTAGGGAAAATAATTGGTTTTACTAGACGAGAATTCCCCAATGTGCTAGTTGATAATATAGCCAAGATTTTTTGAGATAGGGTTTGATATTTAACTCGATTTCTAACTGAGAGACAGTGCGATCGTGACAGCGCGATCGCAGATGATTCATTTCTTCAGTACCGATCGCCTCCCATCCTTGGGTTTTTTGCTGAGGATAGACGCGAAATGCACCTAAAAAACGAGGAAGTCTAACAAATTTTGCTCCCACTGCTTGAAATCGTAGCAGTAAATCCCAATCCATTGCAAAGCGAAAGGATTCATCTACAGATCCTCCTACTTTCTCCCATAATTCTCTTCGCCAAAAAAGGGTTTCTTGAGGGATATAATCAGCCCAGAGTAATACATCATTGTCATGGGGAGGAAGTACCCAACGGCCTATTTCTTCATCTTGTTCATTGATTAAAATTCGGTGTCCGTAGACCACATCAACATCAGGATGTTTGTGAAAATAATTCGCAATATAGAAAAGTGTTCCCGGTAAAAGTAAATCATCTGAATTTAACCATGCCATAATTTCTCCAGTCGTCTGGGAAAATCCGCGATTAATCGCATTAGCTTGTCCGGTATCTGCTTGGGATTTAATTTGTATGGTTTGGGAACAATATTTGTCGAGAATTTTCAGCGTGTCGTCGGTGGAAGCACCATCTTGGATGATATATTCTAGGCTAGGATAATTTTGTTCTAGGATGCTAGTGATAGTGCGATCGATAAACTTAGCGTGATTATAGGAAGGTGTAACTAAAGAAATAGAAGGCAAATCAAAAGATGAACTCTGGGAATAGTAAGATTTGGGAATTTGGAGAGGGCGGGGAGGATATTGATGCGCTAATGTTAACTTATTGGTTTGATTTTTCAGCGCTTTAATTAATCGGATAAGAGGTTGAGGAATCGTTTTTTTCAGGAAAGGACGCAGATAGTATAAATCCCAGTATCTTAAGGAGAAACGACGAAAGGCAATTAAATCTTGAATGGTTTCTTCTTTGCGGATTAACTCTTTTTTTAAGTCTTGGATTGTTTTTTCGTTTTGGTTTAATAAATTTTCATATTGATTAATTAGTTTTTGGATATCTTCGGGAAACTTAGATAAATCAAGTTTTAAGTTTATATCTGACAATTCATTTTGACGAGAATAACCCACTTCTCGCATTGCTTCTCCATGATATTCCCAAAATAAATTATGCAGGTCGAGAGGCATTTCATCTTGCCAACCGCCTATTTTACCGCGTCGAAACAACTTGGGTTCGATTTGGTTAAGATCGGAGAAATTAGGTGAAGATGTAATATTATCTATGGTGGGAATGGGGATATCAAGCTGA
>NZ_JAYGHV010000420.1:0-11731 GCF_034932145.1 Spirulina sp. 06S082
GCCATAGCTCTTAAGAATCCCCACAACTTCATCAATATTTTCTGGAGTATCTTTGAGCAGCGCTTTCCCGGTTTCCAAGCGCTGAATATATTCTTCTAATGGATGTTGGGTAGATTTTCTTTTCGTACTGACCATGTTATCGAAAGGATGAAAAATGAAAGATAAAGGATAATTAGCTGATATCTGTTGCCTGTTGCCTGTTGCCTAATTGCCTGTTGCCTAATTGCCTGTTGCCTATTCCTTCTTTTTGTTCTATAATAATGGTTGATTGCAATGCAGGACTAATAATTAAAGCAGTTGTTTGAGCCTCACTCCAACGGACAACCCAAGCAGGTTGAATGCCAAAAATAAGAATCAAGGCAGTTAAAGCTAGTGAGGGAAGATGTTCTCGAAAGGCAACTGGAGGAATTTGAGAAAATTGCTCGGACAAGCGACCAAAAAAGACACGATTGATCATCAATAAGAAATAAACTGCTGTTAATCCCGTGCCAATAATACAGAGAATGGTTGGGATAGTAAAAATGGGAAAAGCACCACGGAAAACGAGGAATTCAGCAATAAATCCAACCATTCCGGGAATTCCTGCACTTGCCATAACGCCTAAAATCAGCAAACTTCCTGTTAGAGGTAAACCTCTTTCTGGATTTAATAAGCCTCGAAGTACTTTAACATCACGAGTTCCGGTTTTCTTATAGACAACTCCGACAAGGGTAAAGAGTAAAGCGGAAATCAAACCATGACTGACCATTTGAAATTCTGCTGCGATTAAACTTAACGGGGTTGTTGCTGCAGCCGCTAATAAAATGTAGGCCATGTGGGCAATAGAAGAATAAGCAACGACCTTTTTCATGTCCGTTTGCGCGATCGCGGTAAAGGCTCCATATAAAGCACTTACTGCGGCTAAAATTGCCAACCAAGGTGCCAGTATTATCCAGGCATCGAGAAAGAAACCGACACCAAAACGCAATAATCCATAAGTTCCTAATTTCAGCAATACCCCAGCTAATAATACAGAAATTGGGGTTGAGGCTTCCACGTGAGCATCAGGGAGCCAAGTATGAAAGGGGAAAATGGGAATTTTGATGAAAAGTCCTACTAAAAGCATTCCCAGTAAAGCGAGTTGTAGCTCAATGGGAAGGTTTTGGTTTCGCAAGGGTTCATAATCAAAAGTAGTCGCACCGCTAAACCAAACTAAGCCTAAAAATGAAGCTAAAACTAAAATTCCTGAAAGTGCGGTATAAATCAGAAATTTCATGGCTGCATAGCCTCGTCTCTCTCCTCCCCAAATGGCAATTAAGAAATAGAGAGGGATGATTTCTAGTTCGTAGAAGAGGAAGAATAATAATAAATCTTGTGCTAGAAATGCTCCGGCTGCTCCTGCACTCAGGAGTAAGATCATTGAATAATAGAATCGAGGTCTTTCTTTGCTGCGATCGCTAATCCAAATTGCAATGACGGTTAAAAAGCTATTTAAAAAGATAAGCGGGAAGGATAATCCATCTACCCCGAGATGATAGTTCAATCCCAACCAATCGATCCAGTGAATATATTCAACAAATTGCAGGTGAGTTTGTAGGGTGTTGAATTGTATTCCCAGCCATAATGTCCAAATAAAGGGAATAAAGGCGATCGCCAGAGCAAGTTTGCGACAGCGACGGGACTCCCAGTTTGCAGGAAGTAGTCCCATGAGAATTGCACCAGCGATCGGAATCCAAATTAAAGCACTTAACATTTGTATTTTTTACTAATTACTTTTTACTTGTTATTGGTTATCCAGGAACAATCGATAACCAATAATCAACAATAAATGACCATTGACCGCTAAAAACTAGCCAAAAAATGAGAGCAACGCCGACAAAAATGGTTAAAAGGTAAAATTGAGATTGACCGGAAGTATTATATTTCAATGTATTCCCACCAAATATTGTGGCTAAACCGACCAAGTTAACAGTACCATCGACAATGTAGCGATCGAACCAAGCGGTAAACTTAGCAGATAGCATAACTGCACTTACTACTGTCATTTCATAGACTCGCTCGATGTAAAAATCGTAAGCGAATAAGTCCTGCAAGAAGCGTAAGTATTTTTGCGTTGGTCTCGACCACGCACGACGGAGTTCTAGTTTAAAACCGATAATGCAGGCGATCGCGCTGGATACAACTAAAATCGGTACGGTACTTTGATAAAATAACAGGTTTGCATTATCTAAAGGAACCGTAGGACTTAACCAGAGGTCCCAATTTAAAGGAATCTGGGGCGCAATCAAAGTCATTACTGTTAAAATGACCATTGGTAAAGCCATCGCCCAAGGGACTTCCGGGGCGCGACGGGTTTTCGCTTGAGCGCTCCCTAAAAAGACAAGGCGAAAAATGCGAATTAAATTAATCGCATTTAAGACATTCACAAATAAAACAATACCCAGTAACCAGAGGGGAATTTCCCAGGCACCACTAAACCAACGTTGTATCGTCCAAAACATCCCTAACGGTAGGATTGATAAAGTTCCTACAGAGCCAACCACAAAGGCGCTCGTCGTTGCGGGCATTTTACGCCATAACCCCCCCATTTCGGTAATATTTTGGCTGCTGGTGGTGAGAATGACCGCACCAATACTCATAAACATTAACGCCTTGGCGATCGCATGAACGAAGAGTAACAAAAAGGCAATATCGACCTGTCCCAGTCCCACCGCAATAAATACTAATCCTAAATAGGCACTGGTAGAATGGGAAAGAGCGCGTTTGATGTCGATTTGCGCGATCGCCATCAAAGAAGTGCCGATCGCCGTCACCGATCCCAAGAAAATGAGGGCATCTGAAGACACAGGAGAAAGAGTAAAGACAGGTTGTAGCTTAATCAAAACATAAGCACCCGCCGAAACAACAATAGAATTCCGCATAATACCCGCCGGGTTAGGCCCCTCCATGGCCTCATCCAGCCAAAGATTGAGGGGAAATTGAGCGCATTTTCCCGTCGGTCCGGCAATTAAAGATAGTCCCAGTAAAGCCGCACTTAAAGGAGGTAGGGGGGAAGTTTGCGCCCAGGAAACTAAATCGCTGAAATCCAATCCCGCCCCATCGCTTGAGAGAGCAACAATGCCCATTAATAAGATAATATCCCCCACCCGCTTCGTTAAAAAAGCATCCCGTGCCGCCGTAACCACCAGAGGTTGAGCATACCAAAATCCCACCAATAAGTAACTCGAAAGGGTTAACATTTCCAATAGACCGTAGCTCAATAAGAGAGAATCGCTCAGAGCAATCCCGCTTAAAGCCGCTTCAAAAAAGCCCATCAGTGCGAAAAATCGCGCCAAAGACCAATCTTTCTCCATGTAACCCAAAGCATAGAGTTGCGCCAGCAAACTGATTCCTCCCACCAGTCCCAACGCCCCCAAACTCACAGGAGAGAGTTCAATCGTTAAAGATAAATCAAGATCGGCAACCTTAAGCCAGTGAAATACCAACTTTTCCGCCGGTCGCCCCCAAATCGAGCTAAAGGTAATGGAACTATGAATAAAAGCAATGAATGTCATCAATAAATTGATGTAGGCTGCCGGTTTTGGTCCGGTTCGCCGAATAATGCCAATGCACCAAGGGAGACTTAAAACAGCACCAATTAAGCCATAGAAAGGAATAAACCAAACACTTTTTAGGAAAAAATCGGTCATCATTAAAACTATAAAAAATAGATTTTATCCTCGGTCTTTAAAATCTTATAAGGCTTTATCTTATAGGTTTTGGGGACAATTTGGAAACTTCCCGCACTCCCAATAAAACGATAAGATTTTTCCTCACATCTCTTTACAACTCCGCGAGCATTTACCCCGCGATCGCCCTGCCTTGGTAAGCCGAGTCTCGATCCCGATCCAAGATTCACCCACCCCAGAAAAGGGACCCACCAACGCTGAGATAAAGAAATTATAAAACATTGCGACCCCCCCAAAAAAAATCAGAGATTAATGGAGAGGCGCGATCGCCACCCCCTCGATACATTACAATTTATTAACTAAAAGATTTGAAAAAATCATAAAGATTTATATTGTCAAAGGTACACAAGATTTCCTATGCTTATCTTTTAGTTGGAAAATGAACCGGACTTGCCAAGCAGGTATTTTCCCAGAATTGTGTAGTTAGTCTGGCACGAAGAAAGGAAATTGGCGAATCAAGGGTGGCTCAATCGGACATTAAATTTCAATCTCGAAATTTCAATCTCGAAATTTCAATCCAATTTCAAGCCATTGTCTTGATCGGTGTCTTGATCGGTGTAGAGATAGCAACTTGGAATGTTGAAAAATCTTCATTCCTCACTCTTGTAGTGGAATTTCCCCGATTGATTGTTATTTTCCCTTTGCGTCCACATAAAAATAAAAAAATGCCTAAATCTGTTGTTTCGCTTGTTCGAGTAGGAGTTTAAAAAATGTCAATTGCAGTCGGAATGATTGAAACCTTGGGCTTTCCCGCAGTAGTGGAAGCCGCCGACGCGATGGTGAAAGCTGCTCGCGTTACCCTAGTCGGTTATGAAAAAATCGGTTCTGGGCGCGTAACTGTCATCGTCCGTGGCGATGTTTCTGAAGTACAAGCCTCCGTCGCGGCGGGAGTGGAAAACGTCAAGCGTGTTAATGGCGGTCAAGTTCTCTCGACCCATATTATTGCTCGTCCCCACGAAAACTTGGAATACGTTCTCCCCATTCGCTACACCGAAGAGGTAGAGCAGTTCCGGGCATATTAACAAGTTAGCAAATGGGCTTACTTTGTTTTGTAATCACTTTTTTTGGAGTATTTAAGAAATTCATGTCAATTGCAGTTGGAATGATTGAAACATTGGGCTTTCCTGCGGTAGTGGAAGCTGCTGACGCGATGGTGAAAGCTGCTCGCGTTACCCTAGTCGGTTATGAAAAAATCGGTTCTGGGCGCGTTACCGTCATCGTCCGTGGCGATGTTTCCGAAGTACAAGCCTCGGTTTCCGCCGGGACAGAAAACGTCGGACGTGTCAACGGCGGACAAGTCCTCTCAACCCATATTATTGCCCGTCCCCACGAAAACTTAGAATACGTTCTCCCGATTCGTTATACCGAAGCAGTTGAGCAGTTCCGAGAAAGCGTGAATCCAACAATGCGACGCTAGATCAAGCACCGGATCTCGATATTTTGAGGTAAATATGCAAATCGCTCGAGTTTGCGGCACAGTAGTCAGCACTCAAAAATTGCCGAGCATGACGGGTAAAAAGTTACTGATGCTGCAATTGATCGATCGCGAAGGCAACGAGTTACCTCATTACGAGGTTGCTGCCGATAGCGTTGGTGCGGGAATTGGGGAGTGGGTATTAGTTAGCCGTCGTGCCATCGCTCCCGATCCGCAGGGAAACGAGCGACCCCCTATCGATGCTCTAGTTGTGGGCATTATCGATACCGTTTCGGTAGAAGATGGATTGCTCTACAGCAAGAAAGGAGAATCTCGCTATCGATTAGGTGGTAGTCGGTAGAGGTATTGCTTGCCATATCGAGCAATATCTTTGCAGAAGACAGGTTAAACACAAGTGACATCAACGAGGAAAGATATCATGGTAGTCCGCAAAAGGGCAGCCCCCCCCACCCCTTGGTCGAGAGACTTAGCAGAGCCAAACATCGACAAAACGGCTTATGTGCATTCGTTTTCCAATATTATTGGGGATGTTCGGATCGGCTCTAATGTTTTAGTTTCTCCTGGAACATCCATTCGTGCCGATGAAGGCTTTCCCTTTCATATTGGCGACAATACCAATATCCAAGATGGCGTTGTGATTCACGGCTTGGAGAAAGGGCGGGCGATCGGTGACGATGGTAAAAGCTATTCGGTCTGGATTGGCCAGAATACTTGTATCACTCACATGGCCTTGATTCACGGGCCGGTTTACGTGGGAGATGAGTGTTTCATCGGTTTTCGCTCGACGGTTTTTAATGCTCGCGTGGGTCATGGCTGCATTATTATGATGCACGCCCTGATTCAGGATGTGGAAATTCCCCCAGGCAAATATGTGCCGTCGGGAGCCATTATTACCCATCAGCAGCAGGCCGATCGCCTACCTGACGTACAAGAGGAAGATCGCGCTTTTGCCCATCATGTCGTGGAAGTAAATGAGGCGCTGCGGGTCGGGTATCGCTGTGCGGAAGATCCCAGTTGCCTCATCCCCATCCGGGATGAATCTCAAAAATCTGCTTCTAGTGTTAATGGAAATAGCCGTCCTGACGGCGTTGATTATCAATCTTTTACAGAAATTATGTTAAGTCCGGAAACAGTCGAACAGGTGCGATCGCTCCTGAGACAAGGTTACAAAATTAGTGCAGAACACGCCGATAAACGCCGCTATCGCTCTAAATCTTGGCTAACTTGCGAGGGTATTGAAGGACAAGAAAGACAAGTCTTACAAACCTTAGAGGCAAGATTGGCGGAGCATGAAGGCGAATATGTTCGCTTGATCGGTGTGGATCCTCAAGCTAAACGTCGCGTTCTCGAAGCCATTATTCAACGTCCCGATGGCACCAGTAAGCCCCAACGCACTCGCACTGCAAAAGTTGTGCGTCCGCGATCTGTGGGAAACTCCAGCAATAACCATTACAGCAGCAGTAATGGTGTTTTAAGTGCGGAAATTAAAGAGTTGGTGCGTTCTTTGTTGAATCAAGGTTGCAAACTAGGGACAGAACACGCGGATAGTCGTCGGTTTAAAACTAAATCTTGGCTGACTTGCCCTCAGATTCAGTCTACCCAAGAGATGGGGGTTTTTGCGGAGTTAGAAAGTTGTTTGCGCGAACACGCGGGAGAGTATGTTCGCTTGATCGGTATCGATCCCCAAGGCAAACGACGGGTATCGCAAACCATCATACAGCGCCCCAACGGTCAAGCTAAAGTCAGAACAAATGGCAGTTCTTCCGCATCTACTTATAGCGCTAACGGAATTTCTAGCAGCAGTCTCAGTCCCGAAGCCGTGGAAACCGTGCGATCGCTTCTGCGTCAAGGCTGCAAGATCGGAGTAGAACACGCCGACAAGCGCCGCTTTAAAACCAAATCTTGGCTCACTGCTCAAGGCATTGAGGGCAGCAATGAAGGGCAAATCATAGCCCAAATTGAGGGCTGTTTGGCAGAATTTGGGGGAGAGTATGTCCGTTTGATTGGCATCGATCCTCAAGCCAAGCGCCGGGTTTCCCAAACCATCGTTCAGCGTCCAGGAGATACTGCGTTTAAGCCTTCCTCTAATGGGTCGGTTAATGGTTCTGCCAGTTCATCTGCTGCTAGTTACAGTTCTAATGGTTATAGTTCTAGTAATGGACGGGTGAGCAACAGTAGTTTGAGCGGAGATGTCCAAGACCAAGTGCGATCGCTGTTGCAACAAGGTTATAAAATTGGCACGGAACACGCCGATAAGCGCCATTTTCGTGCTAAATCTTGGCAGCCTTGCTCTCCCATTGATTCTCAATATGAAGGAGAAGTATTCTCTCGCTTGCAAGACTGTTTAGGGGAGCATAACGGAGAATACGTGCGTTTATTAGGTATTGATACTCAAGCCAAACGACGGGTTTTAGAGAAAATTATCCAAAGACCCTAAGAAAGACGAGGGGGACAAAGCCATTATTTCCCCCTTATCTTTCATCCTTCATCTTTCATCCTGCCAAAATGTCTTTGCAACCTTTGCAACTCGTTAACGTTCCTCATGTTCGTATTGTTGGGGAGGTGACGATTCATCCCAGTGCTGCGATCGCCCCCGGTACAATTTTACAAGCCGCCCCCGACAGTCAAATCGTAATTGCGGCGGGTGTCTGTGTGGGTATGGGGACGATCCTGAATGCCTATGGCGGCAAGATTGAACTAGAAACAGGAGTGAGTCTGGGGGCAGGGGTTTTGGTCGTTGGACGCAGTAAAATTGGTGCAAATACTTGCATTGGAGGCGCGACGACCATTTATAATGCCGATCTCGACGCTTTGCAAGTTATTCCCGCAGGTTCGGTCCTTGGCGATCCCTCTCGTCGGGTTGAATTGATTTCGGATCGGCAAACAAGCCTCTCAACCCCCGATATGCCAACATCAGAAATGGAGGATCTCTGGGCTTCTGAACCTGAAGAAATCACAGAAATTCCCTCAACAGATTTAGCAGAGGAAACAACAGTTGAAACCGCCCCGCAAAGTCCCCAAAAACAACCCGGTACTCCCGTTTTTGGCAAAGTCTATGTGAATCAATTGTTATTAACGCTCTTTCCTCAAGGCCATGGGTTAAAACGTAGTTGATAGTTGATAGTTGATAGTTGATAGCGATGCACTGGGTTTGCTGAAGTTTTGAGAACTTAGATTTTGAGAACTTGAGCGTATAAATACTTATCGGTAATGGCTGAATTTTTTCTTTCGAGATTCTCTTGTCTTTGTTAAGAAATATTATTCTGTGGCTATAGCGATCGCTCTTCCTTTTTTGACGCATTTCTCATTGTCGTCAATGCTGAATTAATGTTAAATATTGGGCTTGAGTCTCAAAAGAGGACAAGGGGACCAAGAATTTCTCTTTGTCCTCATCTTCATGTTTTTTAACTATTTTTAATAAAATATTAATTTAGTTTATACTTTTGAAAAGAAAGAACAATGAAAAATAACAAAATTCTTTGTAAAAAAACGATCGCGCTTCATGTTAAGCTGAAACCTAACGAACGCAAATCAAAAACCGATCGGATTTAACCGAAAAGTTTTATTTGGAGCGGGCGATCGAGAGAGAATGTTTTTGTTAGTATTTTTCAGAAATGTTTTGTATCTTGAAATCTATCGTAGAAATAGCGATAGATGCGATTGCATTATGCTGAGTTTGTATCGGGGGGAATTATCCCTAGAGCAAACCATCTAAAGCGATCGCCTCAGATTTCGAGATTGCTATTTCAAGATTGCTGCTCCAAGTGCTAACCCGAATTTATACACGAGCCTCTATAAATAAGGAGGAATTTTAAAGACATGGTACAAACGAAACCTAAATTTGAAGCAGGTGTAAAGGATTACCGCTTAACCTACTACACGCCGGATTACACCCCCAAAGATACTGACTTACTCGCCTGCTTCCGCATGAGTCCCCAACCTGGCGTTCCTCCAGAAGAAGCAGGGGCAGCAGTTGCGGCGGAATCCTCCACCGGAACCTGGACGACAGTATGGACAGATAACCTCACGGACTTAGATCGCTACAAAGGTCGCTGCTATGAAGTCGAAGCAGTTCCTGGAGAAGACAATCAGTATTTTTGTTTCGTCGCCTATCCTTTGGATTTGTTTGAAGAAGGTTCCGTTACCAACGTCCTGACCTCCTTAGTTGGTAACGTTTTCGGATTCAAAGCACTGCGTGCGTTGCGCTTGGAAGATATTCGCTTCCCCGTAGCCTTAATCAAAACCTTCCCAGGACCTCCCCACGGCATCACCGTTGAGCGGGACAAACTGAACAAATACGGTCGTCCTTTATTGGGTTGTACGATTAAACCCAAATTAGGCTTGTCCGCCAAGAACTACGGACGTGCAGTTTATGAGTGTCTGCGCGGTGGTTTGGACTTCACCAAAGACGACGAAAATATTAACTCTCAGCCCTTCATGCGCTGGCGCGATCGCTTCCTCTTCGTTCAAGAGGCGATCGTCAAATCCCAAGCGGAAACCAACGAAATTAAAGGACATTACCTCAATGTCACCGCCGGAACCTGCGAAGAAATGATGAAACGCGCCGAATTCGCAAAAGAAATCGGCACCCCCATCATCATGCACGATTTCTTAACCGGAGGTTTCACCGCCAACACCACCTTATCAAAATGGTGCCGTGACAACGGACTTCTCCTTCACATTCACCGCGCCATGCACGCGGTAATTGACCGTCAACGCAACCACGGTATTCACTTCCGCGTTTTGGCTAAGTGCCTGCGCCTCTCTGGAGGGGATCACCTCCACTCCGGTACCGTCGTCGGTAAACTGGAAGGCGAACGCGGTATCACCATGGGCTTTGTTGACCTCATGCGGGAAGACTACGTTGAAGAAGATCGTTCTCGCGGTATTTTCTTCACCCAAGACTACGCTTCCATGGGCGGCGTTATGCCCGTTGCTTCCGGTGGGATTCACGTTTGGCATATGCCCGCCTTGGTAGAAATCTTCGGCGATGATTCCTGCTTGCAGTTTGGTGGCGGAACCCTCGGACACCCTTGGGGAAATGCTCCTGGTGCAACAGCAAACCGCGTCGCCCTTGAAGCCTGCGTTCAAGCGCGGAACGAAGGACGCAGCTTGGCTCGTGAAGGTAACGATGTTATTCGCGAAGCCTGTCGCTGGAGTCCAGAACTGGCTGCTGCTTGCGAACTTTGGAAAGAAATTACCTTCGAGTTCGAGGCAATGGATACCATCTAGAAACAAAGAGAGTGCAGTTTGTACTCTCTTTGCGAGTCACTCAACCGGACTCGGGGGGAAGGTAAACCGAAAAAAGCGAGCAAATTTACAGTTCTCTGCTTTCCTTTTGTTTACGATCCCTCGAGTTGGGACAGGTAGGTGTCATGAATCCAAAAGAAATCGCTCGGGATGCGGCTCGCACCTTGCAAAGTTATTTAACTTATCAAGCCGTGCGGACGATCGTTGCTCAGTTAAAAGAAACCAATCCCGCCCAAGCCATCTGGCTCAACCAATACTCCATCGGAAAAATGCAAGATGGGGAAGCATATCTGGAAGGGTTAATGCTGGAGCGAAAGGATCTGGTTTTGAGAATTTTAACCGTGCGGGAAGATATTGCCGAGTCGGTGTTGGAATTTTTACCAGAGATGGTAACAACCAATATTCAAAAGGCTAATGGCGATCGCCGTCGCGAGCTTCTCGAGCGTTTGACCCAAGTTCAGCCCACAAGTGCGATCGCTTCAGAGGATTTACCTGAAAAGCCAAAAGACTCTGAAACGCGAGACGAATGAAAAGTTCGTTTGAAAGATTTGTATTTAATCATTCACCCCTATTAATTTCACAAAAGAGCAAACATGAAAACATTACCTAAAGAGAAGCGTTACGAAACTCTGTCTTTTCTTCCCCCTTTGACGGATCAGCAAATTGCCAAGCAGATTGAATATATGATCTCTCAAGGCAGTATTCCCGCCATTGAATTTGAAGAAAATCCCTTACCTGGAGATCACCACTGGACCTTGTGGAAATTGCCTTTGTTTGATGCTCGGAGCGCTCAGGATGTTCTCAATGAAGTGCGCGAATGCCGTCAGGAGTATTCTAACTGCTACATCCGTATTGCCGGATTCGACAACATTCGCCAGTGTCAAACCTTTAGCTTTATTGTTTACAAGCCGAATGCCAATCGTTTCTAAGGATTTGATTTAGCATTAGGGGGGGGAATTTTTTCTCTTCCCTTTCAAAATTGGGATTGACTATGTTATATTAATAAATCCAAGGACGCATAGCTCAGTTGGTTAGAGTACGTCGTTGACATCGACGGGGTCACTGGTTCGAACCCAGTTGCGTCCATTTCAGGTTCTAAGAATTGTTTTTCACTAATATTTTCAGCCCAAGCAATATGAGCATCATCAAATATTTTTTTGCTGGCTTGGAAGTCGTTCCGGTTGTCAGGATAGCAATTATTGTTCCTTTTTTACTCAGATCTTGCACCTCATAAGACAAAGTTCAAAACCCCGCTCATGTAACCAAGGAATAAGTAACTCTAATTGTTTCAAAAGAGAAAGCAATAATAGATGAGGAAAGAGAAGAATTAATGCAAATT
>NZ_JAYGHV010000421.1:0-10991 GCF_034932145.1 Spirulina sp. 06S082
GGGGCTATGGGATAGAGAGGTGCGTAGTTCACCCAAGGAGAATTAATCTCTCAAAGCCAAAATGAAGGGGATTTCTGAAATGGAATCCATGTCTTGTTTATATCTGACTATATTTTGGTTAACTATTCATCCCGGTTGTAGGGTTGGGGATGATCGTTACGCCAAGCGATAATTTCGTCAGCGTCTACATAAACGCCATCATCCTCGATCCAAGCATTGAACTTGTTGAGAATCTCATCATTTTTGTAAGCGCTGATCCCAGTATCAATGCGATAGTCCCATCCGTGAACGCCACAGATGATATTATCTCCTTCAATATAACCATCAGCCATTAAAGCGCCTCGATGTTGACAGCGCCCGTAAAGTACCGATACCTTGTTCTCTCGACGGATGATGACGAGATCGATGTTTTCCACCAGTGCTGCGACGGGTTGGCGATCGCCGATTTCACTCCAGGTCGCAATTTTAACTTTGTTCACGTAATTCTTCTCCTTATGTTTTGTCATGTCTCATAACTCAGAATGATACGTTTTTTATGGTGCAAGGCGATCGCGCAAAATTGACCGCACTTCCATTAATAAAATACCCAAACGATTTTTGCCGCTTCCATCTTTCCCACAGCCCCAATAATAATCAATGGGGGAATTTTCCACAATTTCTTCCTCTCCCGTAGAGAGTAAAGTTTCGCAAATATCTGGGTGAGAAGAAAATTTTTGCAAGAGTGCTTTTTTCATGATCTCTTCCTTCACTGTTTCCCAATCTTGACGTAAAGGACGCTGGCGATCGCGTCCCATTCTAGCAGCATCTTTCGGTGTCTTTGCGCCGCGAATTACTTCGACATGAGATGTTCCTGCAAACTTCTGCGCCTGAAAATAATGTTCGCTAGTCCGCCACCAAACCCCATCTAACTCAAAACCATGAGGGGAAAAGTTAGAAAAACCACCGTAAGATTTATCGCGGGTACTGTAAAAATAAATAGCCATTTTCAATTTTTTTTCTTTATTTTGACACATCTGCAATTTATTTTGCAGATTTACTTATTTTGTTTTCAGTGAGGATAAATCTAAGGATTCAAAAGGAGGAAAAAACTCCAGCAGTTGATTCACAATTTTTTGTACCCCACCCGACACATTAGACTCAATATTCACAGGAATAACGGGATCGTGAAGGGATAATCGCAACAAAAACCAGCCATCTTCCTCCGTAGATTTGCAAGAGACTCGCACCCCTTCGTAATTATTCGGAACAATCTGCCAACCTTCTCGCGTTGCTGCAAATTCTTGCAATTTTTCAATGACTGTATTCCCGTAAGATTTAAAATCTTCTACGCCAATTTTTAAGCGAAATTCTTGGCTTTCTTCCGGTTCTTTTAAATTCGCAATTAAATCCGATAAAGATTTCCCTTCCAGCTTAGATTTAGCTAACTCAATCAAGAGTTTAGTGACAAGATAAGCACCATCATCGAGAAAATGATTCTCTTTCATCGCACCATGACCCGAAGTTTCAATCGCTAACCAAGATTCTTCTCCTTCTTGATTTAAACGAATTGACTCATTGATAACATTTTTATATCCTCGTTTAAAGCGATGATGTTTGCCTTTTAATTCTTGCTCAATAAACTGCGTTAAGCCATCAGAAGTAATTGAGTCAGTAACAATAGTTGAACCCGGTTTTTCTTGTAAAACAATGGCAGAAATGAGAGCAATTAAACGATTGCGGTTGAGTTCTTTCCCGGAACTATCCACCGCAGCCCCGCGATCGACATCCGTATCGAAAATAATGCCGAAATCTGCTTTATTTTGTAAAACTGCTTGACAAATTGCTGCCATTGCCTCTTCATTTTCTGGATTGGGAATATGATTGGGAAATGTGCCGTCGGGTTCGAGAAATTGACTTCCTGTTGTATCTGCACCCAAGGGTTTAAGAACGCGATCGCAATAAAATCCCCCGGCACCATTCCCCGCATCAAGAACAATTTTTAAGCCCTTTAACGGTTGCTCAAAATGTTCGGGATGATTCACAGTTTCGCGTACTTTCTTGACCAAACCCGCCGCATAAACTGAGATAAAATCGTATTGAGAAATCGTTCCTCTTGAAGCCGCATTGACAAAATTATTGTTTGCTGCTAAAGCTAGAATATCGCTAATATCTTTTTTATCTAAACCGCCGCGATCGCTAAAAAACTTTAAGCCATTGCGATTAAAAGGGAGATGACTCGCCGTGAGCATAATTGCCCCATCACAGTTTAATTCTGGCGCGATCGTACTCATAAACATGGCGGGAGTAGAAGCAATTTCAAAATCATAAACATGACACCCTAATTCGCTCATTCCTGTTATTACAGACTGGATTAAATCTGGCCCCGATATGCGGCTATCTCGTCCCACAGAAATTGTTAACTCATTCACTTGTTTGTCAATTTTTTGCGTTAACCAGATTGCAAAAGCCTTCCCTAAACGACTAATAATTTCAGGCGTTAAATTTACTGCTTCATCGGGTACCCCTTCGAGGGCAACTCCACGAATATCTGAACCATTTTGGAGCTTTTTCCAGTCAAAATTTTGCATAGTCATTTACGATCGCGGCTGAAATTTCTGTGATCTGGGCATGACGACCAAAAGACGCAAACCCATATTAATCAACATATAGCGATCGCCCTCAAATTGTAATTACAGAAATCTAAAGAAAATCATATTTTTTGGCGATCGCGTCCCCCAAATCCCCGATACTAAACTTCCAGAGAGAATTCTAATGGGGAAACTGTGCCATGACCGAAATTTTGATTAAAGGAGGAAGAATTGTCACGGCTGTCGATGACTATATCGGCGATATTTTCGTGAAAAATGGCAAAATTGAAACCATTGGCAGACAATTAGCAGTTCCCAATGCTCAACAATATAACGCCTCGGGCTTGCTAGTATTTCCTGGAGGAATTGACGTTCATACCCACATGGAAGCGATGCAAGGGGTAGCCATGAACTGCGATACTTATGCAACCGGAACGATCGCCGCAGCCTTTGGAGGAACTACTACAATTCTCGATTTTGCCTATCAAAATAAAGGAGAAAGTGCCAAGAAAACCCTCGACGATCGCCTGGCTTTAGCAGAACCTCAAGTTGGTATTGATTTTGGCTTTCACTTAATTTTAACTGACGTAAATAAAGACATATTAGCAGAACTTTCCAGTCTGATTGAAGCCGATGGAGTGTCCAGTTTTAAAATGTTTATGGCATATCCAGAAATTTTAATGGTAGATGATGCAGCAATTTTTCGGACAATGCGAAAAGTCGGCGATCGCGGTGGAATGGTCAATCTTCATGCAGAAAACGGATCGGTGATTCAAGTATTAATTGAAGAAGCCCTCGAACAGGGTAACACATCCCCCAAATATCACTCTCTCACTCGCCCTCGTTTAATGGAAGCAGAAGCCACCCATCGGGCAATTCGCCTTGCAGAATTAGCAGAAGTTCCTGTTTATATTGTTCATTTATCTGCCCCAGAAGCCCTAGAAAACATCGTTGAAGCCCGCGATCGCGGCATTCCCGCTTTTGCGGAAACTTGTCCCCATTACCTATTTTTGGATCTTAATGAATACGAATCCCCCGGTTTTGAAGCGGCAAAATATGTCATGACTCCCCCCTTAAGAGAACATCATTGTCAACAGCATCTCTGGCGAGGATTGCGTTTTGATGACCTGCAAATTGTGGCAACAGATCACTGTCCTTTTTGTTTCAATGAACAGCCATTAGGGATTAATTATTCCAAACAACTCGGACAAGATAACTTTGCCAAGATTCCTAATGGCGCACCTGGAGTAGAGTTACGTTTGGTATTATTATTTGATGGGGGAGTGAGAACCGGTAAAATTAATCTCAATCGCTTCGTACAGCTTGTTTCTACTGCCCCTGCAAAGATGTTTGGACTCTTCCCCCAAAAAGGCACGATCGCCCCTGGAAGTGATGCAGATTTAGTTCTCTTCGATCCCAATAAAAAGCAAACGATTAGCGCGAAAACTCATCATTCTCGCGTTGATTATAGTCTCTTTGAAGGGCGAGAAGTAACGGGAAAAGTTGAAAAAGTATTTTTGCGAGGAGAATTAATTGTGGATGGCGATCGCTGGTTGGGAGAAGCAGGAAAAGGGGCATATTTAAAGCGATCGGCTTCGGGAAGAATTCTTTAAATTAAGCTAAAATAGCAATAATGAAGTTTTGGAGAGATTGAAGTTATGCGATCGGTTGATGAAACAATTCAAAAATTCTGGATAACAGAAGCAAAAAAACGCCGAGATGAAATCCGAAACGGTTCGGTAAAACCAATTCTAGGAGAGGAAGCACTCGCCAGAGTTAAACAACAACTTTTAGAGTCATGAAATATGTTTTTCATCCAATGGACTTTTTATTTTCAACCCTTGGTGGATATCTGTTAAAACAGTAACTTTCGACACAATATTATCTTCAACCAAACAGAGAAAATAAGCATGAGTCACCGATATTTCGAGTCAATGCAAATTCTCCTCGTTGAAGACGATCTGCAACTCTCAGAATCGTTAGCCGAAGCACTATCGACTAAAGGCGATCGCGTGGATATAGCGACGGATGGGGAAATGGCTTGGAGGTTTTTAAAAACCTTGACCTACGATTTGTTATTACTTGATGTTACTTTACCCAAACTCGATGGAATTGGCTTGTGTCGGCGACTGCGATCGCAAGGTTATATTCTTCCTATTCTCATGTTAACTGCCAGAGATACAACGAATGATAAGATTTTAGGGTTAGATGCAGGGGCGGATGTTTATATGGTTAAACCCTTCGATCTGGGGGAATTATTAGCACAAATTCGCGCTTTAATACGTCGAGGACAAGTTGCGCCAACTCCTGTACTGTGCTGGGAAAATTTAAGTTTAAACCCGAGTACCTACGAAGTAACTTATAATGAATGTCCGCTTCGTTTAACGCCGAAAGAGTTTGCAATTTTGGAATTATTATTGCGTCACGGAAAACAAGTTTTAAATCGCGGTTTTATTATAGAGTCATTGTGGTCCCTCGAAAATTCTCCTGGGGAAGAAACTGTTAAAGTTCATCTCAAAAGTCTGCGAAAAAAATTACGAAATGCAGGGGCAGATCGGGATTGGATTCAAACCGTACATGGTTTGGGATATCGTCTTAAATCCCTGTAGATCGATTTCTGCCGCGATCGCCTATCGTTTTCGCAGGCTGAAAGAAGTTGATTATTAATGCGTTGATGGGTTTCTACATCTAACCCATCAAAATCACGGTATCGATAACATGAATAATTCCATTACTTGCTTCAATATCGGGGGCTAAAACGGTTGCATTTTTCACTTCAAAAGGTTCGCCACAACGAATCGGGATCGGCGAACCTTCTAGAGAGGTTAAGGTGTCAATATTTTGCAAATCTGAGGTTGTATAAGCACCTGCAACAACGTGGTATTTTAAAATACGCTGAAGTTGTGGAATATTCTGAACTAAGGTATCGACTGTTCCCGGTAATAACTTGCCAAAAGCATCATCATTGGGGGCAAAAACTGTAAGAGGACCCGGCTGCTGCAATGCTTCTACTAATCCTGCGACTTTTACTGCCGTAACTAAAGTTTTAAAGGCATCATTGTTAACAGCGATTTCAACAATATTTGGCATAATATTCCTCAATTTTTCTTGACTTTAACAACAAAATATGATAAGAGAATAGACTCATTCTCTATTTAGATTGGCGATCGCCTTAACGATACTCTTGACCTTGAATATCGCTCAAACGCGCTTCGGGGCGCAGAAAGCGATCGAGTTGCGCTTCAAAGAATTGGCGATTTTTTAATAAATGTTCTGGGTTGGGATCGTCCAAAGGATAGAGTAATGCGACTCGTAAGGCTTGAATCACCGCAGAAGTAACATTGTACATCGATCGCTGAAAAGTAATTCCCAATTGAATCAGTATATCATCTTCTCCTCGGCAATATTTTTGATAGTATTCCAACAAGTAGGGGGGTAAAAAATGGAACATATCTTGCATTAAGAGAGTGGGGGGAATTCCCGCAGTCCCAACTGGAAAAACATCCGCGTAAAGAATACCGTAATGAAAGTCTTTTTGTTCCTCGGGAACTTGCTTGGCTTGGGCGTTATAAGACTTTGTACCCCGGAAAGGAGCCGTCCGATAAAAGACGGCTTCAACGTAGGGTAATGCTGCTTCATAAAGCCACATAAAACCCTTTGATTTAGGAATGATTTCGTAGCATTCAGCGCCGATATAAACATGATGATAAATGGGTCTTCCTGCGGCGATAAAAATACCATTGACCAGAAAATTCATCGCATCCGGTACCGTTTTAAATTCCCCTGCATCATAAAGATCGCTCATCTCGAAGAATACCGGAGCCATCACTTCCCAAAATAGTCCTAAATTGGCATAATAAGACAGTTCTCGGACTTTTTCATAAAACATATCGGGGAAGAGTTTATACAGCCCTAACATCAAAGGATTGCCCTTAAAATAGGCCTTAATCGCGCGATCGCTATTCTGGATATATTCTTCGCTTTCAAGATAGTCGTAAAATTGTCCCCCCATACCTTGATGCCAAAGCATTGCCCGCATACAGGCTTCAGCAAATTCCATATTAATGCGATCGTGCCAGAGGTGATGAAATATTTTCGGCAGTTTTTGCTTTAATTCACCTTTGTCCATGAATTCTAACAATTCAGGATGGGCGCTGGCTTCTCCTTTTTGCCAGACGCGATAATCGGCAGTTTCTCCCGCATAGTGGTTGGGAAGGTCTAAATATTCTTGGGGTAAAAAGTATTTAAAAAAAGGTAAAGGATCGAGAAAAACGCGCTCGGCAATGTAAAGTAAATCTCGCCAATAGAAGTCCATGGGTACGGCATAAGCCTTATAAATGCCGATAATTTGCATCAAGTTTTCAGGGGTATCGGGTAACATTGAGCCACCGGCTTCTAGGCGATGAATAACTTCGGAATATCGATGAGTTGAAGGGGGGAGTTTAGTGGTAGTTAGCATGGGTTATAAGTTTTTTGTTATCGGTAACTGGGGTCAATTTCAGCAATTTGTACGATCGCCGGGGCGTGTAATTCTGAGACAAGGGTAGTGGTGGTGGGTTCCATCCAACGCAGAAGCCAGTTAGGTTGCACTCCTAAAAAGAGAACGATCGCCGTTAAGACTAAAGCCGGCCATTGGTCATTAATGGTAAGGCGAGTATAGTAGGCGCGGACATTATCTAATTTACCGAAACAAGTGCGGTTAATCAGAATCACAAAATATACCGCCGTTAAGCCCGATGAGAGGATACAGAGAAGCGTGGGGATCGGGAAGGTGGCAAAACTACCTTGGAAAACGACGAATTCAGCCGCAAACCCTACCAGCCCTGGAATTCCCGCACTCGCCATTCCAGCTAGAATTAATAGGGCGCTAGTGAGAGGGAGTCCGCGAATGGGGTTCATTAAACCGTTGAGGACATCGAGATCGCGGGTTCCGGTGGTTTGTTCGACAATTCCTACGAGGAAGAATAATAATGCCAAAATTAAACCGTGGGCGATCATCTGGGCGATCGCGCCTAAAACGCTCAATTCCGTCCCTGCGGCGGCTGCGACGAGAATATAGCCCATGTGTCCGATGGAACTGTAGGCTACCATACGCTTAATATCCCGTTGCGCGATCGCACTCATGGCACCATAAATGACGCTGACGGTGCCGATAATGGCCAAGCCAGGGGAAATGATATTCCAAGTTACAGGGAATAGTTGCAAACCAAAACGCAATAAGCCATAGGTTCCCAGTTTGGCGAAAATTCCCCCCAGTAAAATAGTGGTGGAAGGAGAGGCTTCAACGTAGGTATCCGGCATCCATGTATGCAAAGGAACAAGGGGAATTTTAATCCCAAAACCAATCAATAAAGCCGTTAAAAGAATCAGTTGGGAGGTGAGATCGAGGTTGTCGATCGCAATATCGCTGAATTCAAAGCTGGGGGACTGACTGAGGAAAGTAATCCCTAAAAATGCAGCCAAGACGAGTAAGCCAGAAACCGCCGTGTAAAGGATGAATTTTGTCGAAGCATAGCCTCGTTTTTCCCCTCCCCAAATGGCAATGAGAAGATAAAAGGGAATTAACTCCAATTCATAAAAAATGATGAAAAAGAGCAGGTTTTGCGCCATTAATGCCCCGGCGATCCCGGCATTGATCAACAAAATTAAGCCGTCATGGAGCCGCGATCGCTCCATATCCCTGCGATTAGTATACAGGGCGATGATGGTTAGCAGACCGTTGAGAGCCAGTAAGGGCAGGGATAACCCATCAACTCCAAGGCTGTAGTTGAGGCCGAGAGGGTCAATCCAGCGATGAAATTCTGTAAACTGGATTTCTCCTATGCTTAAGTCAAACTGACCGAGAAGATAGAGGGTCCAGACCAAAGTCACCACGCTGAAAATAGTGGCAATGGTGCGACTGGCTTGGGGTTTGGGGTAAAGGGCGATCGCGATCGCGCCAAAAAGTGGAATTAAAAGTAAAGGCGTTAACATTTGGTTAAATTCAAACTTAAAAAATGGCTCAATGCAAAGCAGATAAGAGAGGGTAACAAAGAATTAACCCAAAGAAGATCGTACCGAGGAGGATGGAGAGGGCATAAAATTGCATCTGTCCGTTGGTGTTGTATTTCAGGCTTTGACCGCTTGCGAGGGTTAATAAGCCGACTAAATTCACGGCACCATCGACTAAAACGCGATCGCACCAATCGATGGCCTTGGCTAAAAAGCCGACAATGGAAATAACCGTCACTTTGTACAGTTGTGCGGTGTAGAAGTCATAAGCGAGGAAATCTTGCACCCCAGGAAGGGGAAGGCGAATCGGTTTGGATACTGTTGGGAAAGCATAGAGGAATAGACCCACTCCCCCACCCATGAGGGTTGAACCCATTAACAACAGGGTTGCCGGTTGCGTGACTAAGGCGAGATTGGGTAACAGTCCCAAAACAGCGAGTGATTGCGGTACATGGAGGGCAAAACCGAGGAGAATCGTCATGGGCAAAACCAAAGCCCATAATCCTTCTGGCGATCGCCGCGTCCAATCGGTCGCGGGTCCGGTAAAGAGTAAGCCAAATACCCGCGCCAAACTACAAGCAGTTAAGCCATTTACCAGCAATAATACCGTCAGTAAGAGAGGGCTTAAACCGTTGGCAATGCTGGCTAAACCCCAAAAGCAACCCAGAGGAGGGACTGCGACTAAAGATAAAGCCCCCACGACGAAGCAAATCCCAGAGATAGGACGACGTTTCCACAGTCCTCCCAGTTGGGTGACATCTTGGGAAATATTGTTGAGAATAATGCCGCCAATGCTCATCAACATCAAGGCCATGGCGATGGCATAGGTTAACAGTAACATCAACGCAGCTTCCTGCTGTCCCGTCCCTACGGCAACAAATACGACCCCGAGATAGGAACTGGTGGCGTAGGAAAAGACCCGCTTAATATCAATTTGTGCCAGGGCGATCGCGGCACAACTGACGGCGGTAAAGGCACCGATGGCAATCTCCGCATTGACCACCACTGGGGATAAATTGAGAATCGGCTGCATTTTAATGAGGACCCAAGCCCCCGTTGAGACCACCACCGCATTCCGCAGTACCGTTGCGGGCATTGGTCCCTCCATTGCTTCATCCAGCCACAGTTGTAGAGGAAATTGAGCGCATTTCCCTAAAGGTCCTGCCAGGAGTGCTAAACCGAGAAGGGTGGCAACGGTGGGATCGAGGTCTACGGTACTCGCCCAAAGCGTTAATTCATCGTAGTTCCAAGTCCCAGCGAGGGGATAGAGCGCTACAACTGCCATGAGTAAGATCAAGTCTCCTACTCGTTTAGTGAGAAAACCATCTCGCGCTCCCGTTACCACCATAGATTGATTAAACCAGAAACCAATGAGGAGGTATGTCCCTAATGTAAGAATTTCCAGCATAACATAACTGAAAAAGAGGGAATTGGTCAGCATCAAAGCCCCCATTCCCGCTTCAAAAAGGGCGAGGAGAGCATAAAATCGCGCCCAACCCCAATCCATCTCCAGATAGGCGATGGTATAAATCTGCGTTAGTAAATTCAGACTTAAAATCACCACTAATGCCCCCACCGTTGTAGCAGAGGCTTCAACATCAAAGGCAATATCGAGATTGGCCGCATGAAGCCAATTCACGGAAAATTGTATCGGCGACGACCATACCTCCTTTAAAGCTAAGATACTATGTATCAAGGCAGAGAGGGTTAGGAATAAATTCACATAACCCGACGGACGGGGACCGGTGCGGCGAATTAAATTTGGCGACCACAGAAGCGCCAGCACAACACCGAAAAGAGAGTAAAGTGGAACTAACCATACGGTTTGACTAAAAGTATTCATTGAGAAATGGGTCATCCATAAGGGCGAAACATTGGCTATAGAACAGTACCACGACTCGATCCGACTCAAAAGGATTGCATTTTATCATGGGTTTTCTGATTTTATATTGCTAAAAGTCTATAGCTAGATTCGTATTATAGTTTTTTTTCAATGAAAAAGCAAACAAGATTGATTAATCTCAATGTTTAAGAAATGTAATCATAGCGATCGCCATCTTTTACAGGAGAAATACAAATCAACATTTTTAGGGAACTTCGATCGCGTGGGGATGGCGATGGAGAATCTAGAATGGGAAATAAGATGAACTACCCCACCGTGTAGACGGGTGGGGTTTCAGTAACCCCAACATCGTCTGTACGGCGAGAGTTTAATCGCTTCTTACTTGGTTGGATAAGCTGAGGAAACCTCACCCGTCCCCCAAGCGCTTCTTACTTGGTTGGATAAGCTGAGGAAACCTCACCCGTCCCCCAAGCGCTTCTTCTGCCCGAGTTGCATCATCCCACCCGTATGAGTACGGGGAGAATCAGTAGAGCTAGAGCATCGACGACTAACGAGGTTCGTTCCCACCCCCGGTTGCTGACCAGCAGCGA
>NZ_JAYGHV010000422.1:0-10816 GCF_034932145.1 Spirulina sp. 06S082
GAAGATTGCTTTCAATGATGGTATCAAGAGCAAATCCTGTCGGGGCGATCGCCGATAACCATCCAGAAAGAATGATAATAATGATTTCCATTAAAGATGTGGCAAGGGGACTCCCGTTAGCCCCGATAGGGTTAGCGGGAGAGGAATTGCCACAAACAAGGGAGTCTGAGCAAAGCGAATCAGTGTGTTCATCAGAAAAATGGGTAGAAACCCCGCCCTTATAGGACGGCTTTATATTGGTTCCGTTACCGCCTTGGAGTTGTTTAATTAGGATGCTTTTGTATTGCATTTTTAACAGGACAATTACTGTATCTAATTAAACAACCCTGTACGCATAACGGATTTTGCTCTTTCGAGCCTCCCTTTCGGGGTAAAGTTTGCCTCGACAATGTTATCTAGGCTTGTTAAGTACAACTCACTGGCTTAACTCTTAGACCTGTTTAAAGTTGTACGAAAGGGCTACAAACTGGCACGCATTCGTAGGTTTCGTGACCTAAATAACGTAGCGATTTCTCGCTGAGTCTGGTCAGGTTAGGGCTTTTTCAAGCTCCCGCTAGAGTCCGGAGGACTTAGCGGTGAGTTCCTGACTAACAGAAATATTAGGAGATCAAAAGATTTATTTAAAGTGATTTATAGACAAATAAACTCACAAATAAACTCACAAATGAGGGAGCGACCCCAATCGAGGTCGCTCCCTGTCACTCACTCATCACTTCAACTTAAAAAGATATTGGGAGTCTTGCCGTGTTTCGACCCCAGATTCTTTTCTCGTTGTTGCTTTTCCTCACACACAAGCTAATTATGTCGATTTCTCGATTCTGCCCTTGACAAGTATGTGCCACTTTGAAAAGTGTCTCTTAAGGGTTGACAATTTTCCCATAATTCTATAGACATTTACTGTTGTCTGTCTAGGAATGTAAAGTAAAAGAAAATTGTAACAGAAGTTGAAAATTTAAGTTGAAAATTAAAGAAACCCAACTTTTTTGAAAAAGTTGGGTTTCTTAGTTTTACAATCGCTATTTAGATGCGATAGATAGGTTCTTAAGCGTCAGCAGCTTTGCGCTTGCGAATGGAAGTACCAGCAAGTCCGCTAATTGCTAATAAACCTAAGATGGTAGCAGGTTCGGGAACGCCCTCAACAGTGACAGCCGCGCCAGAGAAAGTCAAGCCTGTTAATTTCCCTTCAGGATCGCTTTCGAGAAGTGATTCAACCTCTAAAGCCGTCAAACCAGCAACCTGGAAGGTTAAAACTCCTTTTCCTGCTGTAGTTTCGTAGTCATTACCCAAGAACATACCGTCAAAGAACAAGTTGAAAGAAGTAGAACCACTTATTCCGCCTGCGTCAGAATATTCAAAACCGGTAATCTTAGTCAGGTTGAAAGTGTCATTCCCGTCAGCAACACCTTTTAGAGGAATTGGAGCCGTAAAATCCCCAGCATCAAGCCAGTCACTACGACGATCCGCGTAGGTTTTGTCTGTACTGAGGTCGATAAAGGACTGAACTTCTCCAACTAATGGCATACTCAAATCCTTAAGAAATGCACTTTGATAGTTGGCAAAAGTTCCCGTACCATTGACAATTTCTACTTCAGCTAAGTCATCATCAATGCCCATTGTATTAACATTGGTGTAGAGACTATCAACGAAATCAAGATAGCCGCTAGATAAGTTGAGCTTAACGTTTTCGTTGCTAATTTGGAAACTGCCCGCAAATCCTCCAGCTTCAGCAGAGCCAACATTGAGAGCCATACCAGCAACAACGAGAGGAAGAGCGATCGCCGCTTGAGTGATTTTGGAGAAGAGAGTAGATTGAACAGTCATGGTTAGTACCTCGATATTGCTAGAAGAGTTAGTTTAGTTTCTTGAAGAATGGGGATAGCGCGATTTAGGTTCTGTCGTTCAGATGAATGACTGATAACGCTTTAGTTTACAGCTTGTTAAAATCCCGCTTCCCCCGACTCAAATATGTTTATTTGTTTTTTGTCTGGTGGAGATGCTCTTGGAACACTCTGGTAGGAACTTGTCCTTGCGCTTATCTATAACAATACTGGCTACCTCTGGAAAATGCAACCGTAAAATCACTTCTTGATTAACTCTTTATATTTCTCTGGACTTTTTTAAGGAAATGATGAACTTGAGGGATAAGAGTTCTTTGTTTTCTAGAAAATATCACTTTTTTGCTGTGTCGATCGCACTCTTCTTGTGATCTAGAATAACATGGACTACGCGATCGCGCAATTCAACCGCAAATTTACGCAAAGCGATCGCCGAATCGAAAGAAAAAGATAAAATAGGCAAACCAATACACCTCCACAGATAATAAAGATATAGTCCCCCATCTTCCATTGCCCAATGATTTTTCCCGACTTTTCCCAATTCTGCGAACTTGCCAAACAGGGTAATTTTGTTCCCGTCTATCAAGAATGGGTCGCCGACCTCGAAACCCCCGTTTCTGCTTGGTATAAGGTCTGTGCGGGACAACCCTATAACATTTTGCTTGAGTCTGTAGAGGGGGGAGAAAATCTGGGACGCTATAGTTGGTTAGCCAGCGATCCGGCATGGATTTTAGAAGCGAGAGGCGATCGCACCACCCAAACCCACCGAGATGGAAGCATCAATACCTTTAAAGGTAATCCTTTCCATATTTTGGCAGAATGCTTAGAACCCTATCAGCCCGCCAATTTACCCCAACTTCCTCCTGGTATTGGTGGTTTATTTGGCTTTTGGGGTTACGAACTGATTAACTGGATCGAACCGCGAGTCCCTATCTATCCTCTTCAAGAAGGGGATCTTCCCGATGGCATCTGGTTGCACTTCGATAGTTTAATTGTTTTCGATCAAGTGAAGCGGAAAATTTGGGCGATCGCCTATGCAGACCTGCGATCGCCCCAAACCGACCTCAAAAGCGCCTATCAATCAGCCTGCGATCGCGTTACGTCCCTACTTCTCAAACTCAAACTCCCTCTTCCCGTTGAAGCGACACAATTAGAATGGTATCCCCAGAGCCAAAATACCGATCCGTTTTATGAGAGCAATACCAGCAAAGAACAGTATTGTGCGAATGTCGAAAAAGCGAAAGAATACATTCGGGCAGGAGATATCTTTCAAGTGGTTATTTCTCAACGCCTATCTGCTTCTTATACAGGTTCTCCCTTTAGTCTTTATCGTTCCCTGCGCCTAGTTAACCCTTCTCCTTATATGGCCTATTTTAACTTCGGGGATTGGCAAATCATCGGTTCGAGTCCCGAAGTGATGGTAAAAGCGGAAAAACTCCAGGAGGGGATAACTCGCGCTACTGTTCGACCGATCGCCGGGACTCGCAAACGCGGACAAACTTTCGCTGAAGATAAAGCCTTAGAAGAAGACCTCCTTAAAGACCCGAAAGAATGCGCGGAACACGTGATGTTAGTCGATCTCGGGCGCAACGATCTGGGGCGGGTCTGTGTTAGCGGTAGCGTAACGGTAGACGAACTGATGATTGTGGAACGCTATTCCCACGTTATGCACATTGTTAGTAATGTTATTGGTGAATTGCAGGACGATAAAACAGTTTGGGACTTACTGCAAGCGACCTTTCCGGCTGGAACCGTAAGCGGTGCGCCGAAAATTCGCGCTATGGAAATCCTACACGAACTGGAACCGGAACGACGGGGGGTTTATTCGGGAGTTTATGGCTACTACGACTTTAGCGGACAACTTAATAGCGCGATCGCCATTCGGACAATGATAGTTCGTCCCCAAGGCAGCGATCGCCATCTCGTTTCCGTTCAAGCTGGGGCGGGTTTAGTGGCTGATTCTATCCCAGAAAATGAATATGAAGAAACCCTCAATAAAGCACGGGGTTTACTTGAAGCCATTCGCTCCTTAATTTAATTTAATGAATCGAAACCCTACTGACAGTGTGTAAACTGTTGAACTACAACAATCCTGTTTAATTCTTTTGCATCGAATCTAATTGATATGAGTTCTAAATTCAAACCTCCCATCACCATCGCCTTAGTTTTAGGGATTTTGCTCTCAAGCTGCACCCAACCGGGGTCAACGGACTTGAAACCGGAAAAACTAATCCTGACGGGAGCCAGTACGATTGCTCCTCTTGCTTTATCGATGGGACAACGTTTTGAAGAACAGAATCCCAATATTCGCATTGATGTCCAAACGGGGGGATCCTCGAAAGGATTAGCCGATGCAAAACAAGGATTGGCGGATATTGGTATGGTTTCCCGCGCCCTAAAACCCGAAGAACAAGCAGGAACACAAGTTTTTCTCATCGGTTTGGATGGGATTGCGATCGTCGTTCATGCCGAAAACCCCTTGCAAAATATTACCCGCCAACAAGTGATTGATATCTATACCGGAAAAATCGAGAATTGGCAAGATTTAGGGGGTAAAGATGCTCCCATCACTGTTGTGCATAGAGCCGAGGGACATTCCACCTTAGATATCTTTCTTGAGTATTTTGGTCTTGATAACACCGATATTCAGCCCGATGCAATCATTGGCGATAATCAACAAGGGCTGAAAACGATTGCTGGCAATCCTGACGCGATCGGTTATCTTTCTATTGGTTCGACAGCTTATGATATGAACCAAGGTGTCAAGATTAAAATGTTGTCCTTAGATGGTATTGAACCCAATCAGGAAACGGTTGCGGATGGCAGTTTTCCTTTACATCGCCCTCTTAACTTAGTCACCGAAGGAGAACCTTCAGAGTTGGCTAAAAAATTCATTGATTTTAACTTGGCTGAAGAAAACCATGACATCATCCGCCAACAGAAATTCATTCCCCCAAAAAATTGATAGCTTGCTGGTGTGGATTCTGCGAGGGATGGCGGTAATCGTTGGGGGGATTGTTTTTTTGATCTTAACTTTCCTCGTTCTTGAGTCCCTACCCGCATTTCGTCAGGTTGGTTTGCTTGCTTTTTTCACAGATTCTTCTTGGCATCCCGTCCAAGGATTCTACAATCTGATGCCCATGTTGATCGGTACCCTCCTAGTTGTGACGGGTGCTGTTTTATTGGCTGCGGTATTGGGAATTCTCTCGGCCTTATTTTGCAATTACTATGCGCCTAGGGCGATCGCCAATGTCTATCGGCGATCGCTGGAACTATTAGCAGGAATTCCAGGAGTCATTTATGGTTTTTGGGGATTAACGGTATTGGTTCCCCTAATTAACCGCTTACATCCTCCAGGAACAAGTTTGCTGGCAGGAATTTTACTCTTAGCACTCTTAATTTTGCCCACGATCGCCCTCACCGTCGATGCCAGCTTCTCAACGATATCGCAAGAATATTTACAAGCTGCAACTTCTTTGGGATTATCCCGATGGGGAACGATTTGGGGGATTGTCATGCCTGTCGCGCGATTTGGGGTATTTTCGGGCATTGTTCTGGCTGCGGGACGGGCTTTAGGGGAAACCATGATTGTGTTAATGGTTTGTGGCAATGTGGTGCAGATACCTAGCTCTATTTTCGCTCCGATCCGCACTTTACCTGCCAATATCGCCTTGGAAATGGGTTTTGCTCTTGGAGAACACCGTTCGGCTTTATTTGTTAGTGGTTTGCTTTTAATGGGGGCCAGTTTTATTTTAGTTTTTCTGGCTGAGGCGATCGCCCCCGAAGATTTTTATGATTAACAAATTTAGACCTTTTTCTTTTAGTCTCAAACAAAGAGACAAAATTGCTTATAAGGATATTTTCTTGGCCTTACTGGTTTGGTCAACTGCATTTTTTGTAACCGGTGTTTTCCTCTGGATTTTATTCGATATCTTCTGGCACGGTAGCAGACAAATTTCTTGGGCATTCCTGACAGGTAAAACCCTAGATTCCGGTCGCACGGGGGGTATTGCACCTATTCTCGTTTCAACTTTACTGCTATTAGGGATTTGTTTGGTTGTTGCCCTACCATTGGGACTAGGCACTGCTATATTACTGGCTGAATTTACACCCACAGATCACTGGTTTGGACGATTAATTCGCTTTAGTTTAGATATTTTGGCAGGGGTTCCCTCTATTGTTTTTGGTTTATTTGGTAATGCCTTTTTCTCGATTGTCCTCGGATTGGGATTTTCTCTCTTTTCAGGGGGTTTAACTTTAGCTTGTATGGTACTGCCCATCCTGATTCGATCTATAGAGAAAGGACTGCGGGGAGTTCCTAACGATTATCGTTTGAGTGCGGCATCTCTCGGACTTTCACGTACTGCTACCCTCACAAAATTGTTGTTACCGGCTGCAGTTCCGAGTGTAGTTGCTGGGTTAATTTTAGGAATTGGCCGGGCAATGGCTGAAACTGCGGCGCTTATTTATACTAGCGGTAATGTTTACCGAATGCCGGAATCTCTTTTTGATTCCGGTCGTTCTCTTTCCTTACATATCTACGACTTATCTATGAATGTTCCTGGGGGAGATGACAATGCTTACGCTTCGGCTTTAGTATTAGTGTTCCTCTTATTGGCGATCGACACTACAGCAATTTGGATTACAGAAAAACTACTCCGTGAAAAGATACAAAATTGAAAAGATACAAAATTGAGCCGCAAAGATTAGCATCTCCCCACTTATTCCCCTTCTCCAAATACTACTCTCTAATCTGTAAAAGAGTAGCCCTTGAGAAAATCAAACTTTTCCATTTCGGCTTGTATTCGTTCTATTTCTTCTGGTTTCCATTGTATCTTTGTGCGAGTTTTGTTGGGGGAAGCAAAAACAATACTTGCACAATCGCAAAGATAATCTTCTGGTGCAGATTGTCCTAAAAATTCACAAAGTTTAGTTAAAGTTTCTTGAGGATTGACAATAAAATCTTCGTGACGGAGTTGATGGAATTGCTCTACTGCCACTTTTTTCTGAACCCGTTCAACAATTTCACACAAGGAAAAATACTTTTTAATACAAAACTCTGGACTTGACCAGTCACCCTGTCCTCTTACCAAGATTGAGGCAATGTTATCATAGGGGTTTCTAATAACATGAATAAAATCGATAGGCTTGTTAACAATATTAGAAGTAGTTTCCAGTAAAGAAATATCTTCTCCTAACTGTCTTGAGGTCGATCCTCCTTTATTATCACCAATTACTTTTAATTTTTGAAAACGTCCTTGCCATTGATTGGGGACATTATAACTATACTCTTTCTCCTTTCCAGTATTCGCTAAGTCTTCTCTGTTCTGGCCGTGTCGTTGAGAATTATTAAGTAAAAAATGATAAAGCTCTTTTTTCTGAACTCCTCGTCTAATATATTCGAGAACATCTTGTTCGTGAGCAATAATGATATTAGGATGAGCATCAAGCAATGAACCGACAATGGTATGACCGCTTCTGGGATAACCAATAAACAGACAAAATCTATCTATCTCTTGGAATGCTTGTTCAAATTTATCCTTGTTTAAGAGATATGCCTCGTCTAACTGAGCATTCCTTTTTTTTCTCATTTGCTTCCACCCAGGATATCTTTCAAATCCTTGTCTTTGTGATGAAGTTTCTGGATTATCTTGAGGGTTTTGGGTCATCAGTTTTTCTCCTTAATTTCCAGTTGGAATTCTCTGCTGGCAAATTTTTTGCAGATATCCTTTGGGATTTTATGGAAGAATACTACCATGAATGGCCTAGTCAATCTTAAAATGTAACTTGATTGAACTGAGTTATTAATAATGGCTTGAGGCGATCGCCTCTTAAGATTTCGAGTAATCAATCGAAATGGGGAATTTCTAACTAAAAATAGAATGCTTCTGCTATGGTATTAGTGTTTTAACCATGAGAGAGGGATTGACACTGCGGTAACTTTGGATTGCAGCCCAGTTTCTCCATCAAAGGATTAATATAGAGCCGCGATAAGTTCTAAAGTATTATATCTATCCATAATCCATGAGTATAGTTTCATCTGATACAAACTTGATTTCCTCTCCCACTCAGACAAATGTGCTTCAATCCTACCTATTTACCCAGAAATTGAGCCTCCATTACGGTTCCAAGGCAGCATTTAAAGATGTAAACTTATCAATTCCTAAAGGCTGTATTACTGCAATTATCGGTCCTTCTGGCTCTGGAAAAACCAGTTTTCTCTGTTGCCTTAATCGTTTGACCGACCTTATGCCTCACTGTAAACTCTCTGGCAAAATTAAGCTAGGAGAGTTGGACATTCTCCACCCTAAAACCGATACAGTTGCTCTGCGTCGTCGAGTGGGCAAAATTTTTCAAAAGCCCAATCCTTTTCCTTTATCCATTTGGAACAATATTGCTTTTCCGTTAAAAGAACATGGGATTAAAAAACGCTACGATCTCGATCGCATTGTTGAAGAAGTTCTGATCGATGTAGGATTATGGGATGAAGTTAAAGATCGCTTAAAATCGTCCGCACTCTGCCTTTCAGGTGGACAAAAACAACGACTCTGTATCGCTCGAACTTTAGCATTAAAACCTGAAGTTTTATTGATGGATGAACCTTGTAGCGCTCTCGATCCTATTTCTAGCAGTATTGTCGAAAATCTAATTATCCGATTGCGAGGAAAATACACGATTTTAATTGTCACTCACAATTTAGCTCAAGCTCGCAGAATCTCCGATTATACCGCAATTTTTTGGGTACAAGATGGGAGTGGCAGACTGATTGAAATGGGTTCAGCCGAGCAAATTTTTGAAAATCCTCAAGAAGCAATTACATCAGCTTATATAAGTGGTATTCGAGGCTAAACAATATATGTAAATAACGCAATAATTTCTCATCCTACACTTTACTATGAAAACTTTTATATTCATCTGGCTCGGACAATTTCTTTCTCTAATTGGCTCTCGCTTGACCAGTTTTGGGCTTAGTGTTTGGCTCTACGAATATACTGGCTCAGTCACTCAATTTGGTTTATTAGTTCTCTGTAGAAGTACGGCTGGCTTGGTCTTTTCCCCGATCGCCGGAGTATTTGTCGATCGCTGGGATCGTCGCTGGACAATGATTATTGCAGATTTCTGTAGCGGTCTCTGTACTTTAGGGATTGCGGTATTATTAATCGTGGGTAAACTGGAAATTTGGCATCTTTATTTGAATGCTATTCTGAGTGCTGGTTTCAATTCTTGTCAATCGAGTGCTTATAGTGCAGCAACGACGGTTTTAGTCCCTAAAGAATATCTGGCTCGGGCTAGTGGTTTGGGTAGTATTGCAGGGGCTGTTTCCAAATTTATTTCCCCAGTATTAGCAGGAGCATTGCTAGTTACAATTGGGCTTCCTGGAATTATCGCGATCGACTTTGCTACTTTATTTTTTGCCCTTGTTCCTCTACTCTTAATCCGCTTCCCTGAATTACACTCAAATGCAAAGATGGAAGATAGTAAAAAAAGCTCATTTTTCCAAGAAGCGGCTGACGGTTGGAATTATTTAGTTATTAGACCTGGACTCTTAGGGTTATTGTTTTTTTTGGCCACAAAAAACATTTTTGCGGGTGCTTTTAGTGTTCTAACAATGCCGTTAATTCTCTCGTTAACTTCCCCAGTTGGTCTGGGTCTTATTCTCTCTCTCAGTAGTTTGGGATTGGTGGTTGGGAGTTTAATCATGAGCTTTTGGAAGGAACGAGAAAACCAGATTAATATATTATTTGCTTTTACTTTATTAACAGGAATCTCTATTTTTGTTGCAGGTTTACGCCCTTCTTTATATTTATTTACAATTTCTAACTTTTTCTTCTTCATGACATTTCCTATAATTGGAGGTTTAGTACAAGTTACTTTGCAAAAAAAAGTTCCCTTGGAGTTACAGGGAAGAGTTTTTAGTTTAAAAGTTCCTATTGCTAGTATCGGTTTGACCTTGGGCTATGCGATCGCAGGTCCTTTAGATGACAACATTTTTGAGCCTTTAATGGCTCAGGGAGGACCTTTAGCAGAAAATATCGGCCATATTATTGGCGTAGGAACTGGACGAGGTATTGGACTTTTGGATATTATTATGGGAGCTATTCTGATCTTGATTGCTGCGATCGCTTATCAGTATCCTCGTCTTCGTTTGTTGGATGAAGAAATACCGGATGCTATTCCCGATCGCTTTGATGCGGAGATAGAAATGCAACCCTCTACACAGAAAATTGCAAATAAGGAGAGTATTGCGGCATAAAATGGTAGGCTTTTTATGGTTTTATAAGAAAAGGAAGATTTTAGGACAGGGATTTTAATTATGGACGCGATCGAGCAAAGTAATGTCAATGTTGTAAGTCGGGAAGTCAAACCCAATTTCACCGATTTATTAGGGACATGGTATAATACAAACCCTCAAACCGAGAATATCGCTAAAGTCATTATAAATGTTGAAAATGATGAAGTGATGATGCAGGTTTTTGAGGCTGGAAATCCTAATCTTTCTGATTGGGGAAAAGCCAAATTACAAGTTTTTACAACAGGTATTACTGCATCTATCGTTTATGGGTTTACGACAAAATACGATCGCGAACTTATGGAGACTGTAATTGCCGCTAATTGCAAGAAAGGGGTTTTGGTATTACAGGCTTATAATACCCACAAGAATAGTCCTGACAAGTTTAACTATTTCTCGCGAGAGTTTTTCCATCAGTCGCCAAGCAACTGACCTTTCAAGACACTTTTTAAGACATTGTTTGATGCACAATTAATGCACAATTAATACACCCTCAATATTGAACAGAAATCCAGAATCAACAAGAATAAATAATGAATAAAAACCAAGTAGATTTCAAGAACCTTCTGGGAACTTGGCACAATACGCAACTAGAAACCAAAGGGATTGCCTCTTTTGAAATATATAATCAAAATGATATCCCAACTTTTCGTGCTTTTGGTTCAAAAACAAGTGAAGTTATTGGAGATTG
>NZ_JAYGHV010000423.1:0-10712 GCF_034932145.1 Spirulina sp. 06S082
AACATAAGCTGTGAAAAGCAAAAACAAGCTACATAAAAATTTGGTTTCGATACCACAAATTTTTATCCGATTCATCCCCTCTTGAATCAAAGATTACAAAAGGGGGATTCTCGGAAATTATGCTAAAAGTATCCGAACAGTTGCAAGGTATTCTTGATTATCTACTGACAACCCAGATAAATCTACTCGTTATCGAAGCCAAACGAGAAAATTTAATCAACGGTTTCACGCAACTTGCAGTAGAACTCATTGCCCTCGATCGCTGGGATCCCAGCGAGGGCAGTATCTTGTTTGGTGCAGTGACAACGGGGACAATCTGGGAATTCGGCAGACTCGATCGCGAGAAAAAACATATCCAGCGCGGTCTAGAAAGCTACCGAGTTCCCGAAGATATCGAAACCCTTCTTCGCATTCTCCTACAAATTCTGACCTCGTAGGAGCATCAGGGTATTTGAGCATTTATGCAGCCGTAGAAATAGATTCAGAATTAGCCACAGAACGATAGTAATCTTGTAACTGACGGGTTGCCGCCGACCAGCCCCAACGTTCTGCCTCCTTGCGGGCATTGGCGCGAAGGGTTTCCCGTTCGTCTTGGGCGGCTAATAGGCGTTTTGTTGCCGCGATCGCGCCATTAGCATCGTTAGGATCGAACAAGTAGCCATTAACGCCATCGGTGACAATATCGGGAATACCTCCAGAATTAGCCGCAACCACAGGACAACCCGCCGCCATTGCCTCTAAAACCACCAATCCTAGGGTTTCTGTGCGAGAGGTAAAGGCAAAAGCATCTGCCGAAGCAAAAGCCGAAGCGAGTTCAAGTCCGTGTAAATAGCCCACAAAATTCGTCGGTGTACCCGCAAAATGTTTTTTCAAGGCTTCTCGGTGGGGACCATTGCCCACGATCGCCAGCCTCGCCCCTGGAATTGCCTCTAAAATAGGCTTGATTTGTTCGATTTCCTTTTCTGGGGAAACTCGCCCCACGTAGAGAAGGAGAGGGCTATTGGGATGACCTTGAGAGAGGCGATCGCGCATCTTAGCCGAGGCGAGATGGGGCTGAAACATCTCCGTATCAACACCGCGCTGCCACAAGTCTAAACGTTCGATACCGTGACTGCGTAGCTCTTCTACCATTACCGAAGACGTACACAAATTCAACTGTGCTTGATTGTGTCCCGCTTTTAATAACTCCCACAAAAAGCCCTCCAATGCCCCGAGACCGTAATGATGCAAATATTGGGGTAAATGGGTGTGATAGGAGGCTACAAGGGGAATATTGAGCATTTTGGCATAATAAATTCCCGCCAGTCCTAACACGGCTGGGTTTACTACGTGAATTAAATCGGGTTTGAATTTTTCCAGTTGCTTGCCGATCGCGGGACGGGGAACCGCGATTTTTAATTCGGGATAGAGGGGAAGGGGAAAAGAGGAGAGGCCGTAAATTTTCGCCCCCTTATATTCCTTGAGTCCACCTTGAGGACAAACCACCAAAACGCGATCGCCATTGCGTTCTAAATGTTCGACAGTATGGCGCAAGCGGGTGACAATGCCATCAACTTTGGGTAAAAACGTTTCTGTAAATAGTGCGATTCGCATACTTTAATTTTGGGATAGCGGGCTATGGGTTGTTGTTTTTAAAATATTCATCGGGCAAAACCATCAATATCAATAGCAGCGATCGCGTCCGCAAACAAGACTTTTGGTTCGGTAATGTACGGTTTTCGAGAATTGGGAATTTTGTATAATTACAGAATATAACTCTGAATAAATTTACCCTTCGCGATCGCGGAGAAGCTCTCATTTATGTTTTTTCATTGGTCTTATTTACTCTTACTTCCAGGAATGCTGCTCATGTTCTGGGCGCAAAGTCAAGTCAAAGGAACTTATCGGAAATATTCTCGTATTCCTTCCAGTATGGGCATGACAGGGGCGCAAGTGGCACAGGAAATTCTCTCATCGATGGGAATTGAGAATGTTAACATCGAACCCATCCAGGGAGAGTTAACCGATCATTACGATCCCAGAGCGAGTACAGTACGCTTATCGGAAGGAATTTACAATTCTACCTCTCTGGCTGCGGCTGCGGTAGCTGCTCACGAATGCGGTCATGTTATTCAAGACCGTAAAGGCTATACTTTTATGAATGTGAGAGCCTCTCTTGTTCCTGCTGCCAATTTAGGATCGCAATTAGGACCCGCCTTAATTGTTATCGGCATTGTTTTAAGTTTTTTAGGGGGGATTTCTTCGATATTTATTAATATCGGTATCTTCCTTTTTGCTGCTGTCATTTTGTTTCATCTCGTGACTTTACCCGTTGAGTTTGATGCTTCTCATCGTGCTTTGAAATTAATCGACCAACTCGGTATTTTACAAGGTGAGGAAAAGAAAGGCGCAAAAGCAGTCTTGCAAGCGGCAGCATGGACTTATGTTGCGACTGCTGTTTATGCTGTTTTACAACTGGCTCAATTGATTTTAATGTCGCGTCGTTAATTCGGGAATTTAGTTTGCGATCGGGTGGGCATTGCCCGCCCTATTTTTTGTTTTTATGAATCTTGAACTTCAGTCAGAACAATTTAAGTGTTGATTTCATCAAGTAAAATCGAATGGTTGAAGCAGGGATATTTAGGTAGCGTGCTGCATCCCCAGCAGAGTAACTGGGGATATTGCGCGGATATTTGCCACCATAAATGTCAATCATTGCGATCGCCGTTGTGTATAGTATCTATATTGTAAATCAATCTGAGAAGATTGTGCGATCGCCTAACTCTTTTTTAATTTCCTCTAAAGATAAGATCGGCAAATTTTCCTCATCTTGTTTTGCTTGTCTTAAATCGTTTAAATCTTCCCAATCTTCAAGTATTTCTTGAATAGCTAAATATTCTTCATTATAAAAATTATCACGCGATCGCAAAATCACCTTTTTTCCGAATATATGGAAATATTGCGATCGCCTCTCCAGTTTTTTCTGATTACACTTTCCCAGATCGTGACAAAATTGGGTTGACTTCATACCATGCACCTTTATCATATCGATATTCGTAAACCAGGAGAGTGCGAATGAGTTTGGAATAATCTTGGTCTCCCGATAATTCTTTCGTGTCGCGAACTTTGCGAAGTAATTCCCATTCATTTCTTCCTGTAGGGACATTAAATTTAACATCCCCTGGAGTTTAATCGCTTTTTGTCGCATCTGACAAGATACTATCACATAATTTCCGGTCTTCTTTGCTTAATTTACTATTATAAGCAAGATAATCTTTCACCCAGCTACAGCCTTGCAATAAAAGATCATCTAAACCAATATTCCAGATTTTCACGGTCTTGTCCCTACTAGCTGATTTTTCTTGCTCCCTTTCTTCCTGAGTTTGTTTTAGTTGCTCATATAAATTTAGGCGATCGCCTTTACCGTTAAAGAAATGCGACTAAATCATTATATGCAATAATTGTTGTTATCTCGATCGCCTTCAGCTTCGATTTGCGGGATAGTGCTAAATTCCTCTACTTTGGATTTCAGAGAAAAATTCCCTAACACAATTGTCGGTAAATGGCAAGATCGGTTAGAGATCGCTGAAAAATCCCTGAGAATATCCTGAGAACGAACCCATCGCGATCTTGTAGAATCCCTTGTAAATAGTGGATTCTAGAAATGTAAGCAACTAACTAAAGTTTCTCTTTTCTCAGGAGTTCGCAACCATGTCTAATGTATCTACCTTTTCCGCAAAAATTGTTCAAGAATTGACCAACTGGAAAACCGCAGGAATTGCAGGAGGAATTACCTTAAGTATGCTATTAGCCAGTGCAGGAATTTATCAAATAAGCTACGGTAAGACAAATTTACAGCAAATTGCCATTAGCTACGAAGAAGTACAAGATTCTGGTTATTCTGTGAAAAACATTTCTTTACAATCTACGACTAAAGAAAATTTGCACTATAATCTCGACTTTGAACTGCAAAAAGAAGGAGAAACGATCGCGATCGCCTTGGATGATATCGACCTGAGTTTAATGATTCCTGCTGCCCCAGAATCAGCTAAAGGCAATGCAGAATTGGTTAAATGGTTTATTCTAGAGCGAGAATTTAATCGCCAGCGTGTTGTCTTTCAAGCAGACTCTCCTCACCTGCAAGTTAAAGGCGATCGGCAACTGAAAGCGAATAATCTTTCTGTTCATTTAACGAACAATTGTTTGGGGGCAGGTTACTGGGAAATAGCAGTATTTGCAGAAGAAAATGGGGCAGCGAAGAAAATATATCAAGGCTTCTTTGATTTTCCCCGAGGGAGTTATAAAAATTTTGTTGAAACAGTGAATAAAGATTCCTATTGGCAGTACGCACAAGGCATTGAATCATGGTATCCTGGAACGACATTTTTTAAAGGTCAAACTCTTGACTTCTCTACACTACGGTCAGTAAAAAACGAACGAAAAGTAGCCGTCAATGACTTAAAAAATGAAACAGTTTTTACCGTTGCAGAACAAAAACAGAAAGCAAACTTAATCGTAGATGATACGCAACAGGATTGGCAAACATGGTCTGATATTCGTCATTCTTCAGTACAATTTCAAAGTTTTGTGATTCCTGGCATTTACGATCCCGATCGCTTATGGAAAAGCAATTACAGTGAAATTGCCAATCTTACCAATGCTGTCGTAAAAGATATTGAGTCTCCCTTATCTAAAAAAACGTTACAGGAAATTGATTTTTATTTCCAAAATGAAGCAGGAAAAACTCGTAAGTTGGTGGTGAGTGGTGTTGATTTAAAATCTTTACCGAAATTGTCATCTCAAAATTATTCTCAAGGCTTGTATATGCCTCTCGGATACGGTACTCCCTTTACCCAAGATTATGAGGAATTAAAACAAAATCCTCCGGTCAAAAATCCGATCTTTAGCACTCTTTTCGATGAAAGCGATCGCATCATCGATTATCGTCACGATGTCGGAATTAATGGTATGGTGATGCACCAAGATGCGGTCAATCCTGATTTAGTTCACTTCTACTTACTTTCCTACGAACGTATCTCGATCGTCGGTCACTATACCGTTAACTTGAACAATGGTGATGCAAAATCGATTTAAGCGTTCTTGATTATCTTTGCGTACTAAATTTCCAACAGGCAAGATGCCCCATTCCTTGAATAATAACGCTAGAATCAACGATGGAATCATGCGAATTAATCATAGGAGATTTGGAAATGCGTTGTTTGCCTCAGTCTAGTGCGATCGCTTCTCTCAGTGCTATCGTTCTTTTCCTAGCTTCGGGTTGCGGGACAAGCAAAATTGCCCAATGTAACAGTGTTATCAACATTGCTAATGGTGTCGCAGAAGAGGCTAAAAAACTTACCAATGAAGGGCAAACGAAAGAATCCCAAGCTATGCTACAAGCAGCCGATGTCATTGACAAAGCCTCTCAAGATATGCAAGCACTAGAACTATCGGACGAAACCCTGCAAAAATTTCGCACAGAATTTGTCACAATGTACGAGGGGATATCCAAATCCACTCGTACTTTTGTTGAAGCCTTTGAAAAGAAAGATCGTCCGGGTTTAGATGCCTCTCTCGCTAATCTACAACGTGCCACGCAACCGGAACAGGAGTTGGCTAATGGTATTGTTAGTTATTGTCAGGGAAACTAATTGTAGTGATAAAATTATGAGACATGGATTTCTCTTGCTCTCATCGATCGCCGATCCTTAAAAAATTGGTTACCAAAACCGAAACAGAGACTTCTCAGGAATATAATTTGTGTCAAGGTACGCTAAGGGAACAAGAATCTTTGCTTTCTAGCTTTTCCCTTGCTGTCCTTCATTTCTTGCCCGAATCGATGAATGCAACTCTATTTCTGTCTCTGACACTATTTTTAGTGGGTCTTGGTGGGACGACTTCCGTGGCGATCGCCCAAACACCCCCGAGATCTGCCCCTAACTCATTACGTACCGATAGTATGCGAAATCCTGCCCCATCTGCCCCCACAAGCGGTTTATTTGCCCCTTCAGAGGATGGAGAACCCCGTGTATTTCCCCTCAAACACACCCAAGTTAAAGTCAAAATTTCGGGGAATGTTTCCCGAGTCGAGGTCACGCAAACTTTTGAAAACCCCTTCAGCGAACCCTTAGAAGCTGTTTATGTCTTCCCTTTACCCGACGAAGCGGCTGTGGATGACATGGAAATCAAGATCGGCGATCGCATTATTAAGGGAGATATTAAAAAGCGAGAAGAAGCAAGAGAAATCTACGAACAAGCGAGGAGAGAAGGACGAACGGCTGGACTTCTTGAACAAGAACGCGCTAACATATTTACTCAATCCCTCGCTAATATTAAACCAGGGGAAAAAATTGATGTAACTATTCGCTACACCGATAGCCTCACTTTTGAGGGAGGCGATTACGAGTTTGTTTTCCCGATGGTAGTGGGACCGCGCTACATTCCCGGTACACCTATTAACCTCCCCATACGTGCCTCAGATCCGACCCGCGAAAACTGGGGACAAGATAGCGATCGCGTCCCAGATGCCTCGAGAATTACCCCTCCCGTCTTGCCTCCAGGTACGCGATCGGGTCACGATATTGGGGTCACGGTAGAATTAGACGCGGGGGGATTAGTGCAGGGTGTGAGTTCTTCTTCTCACAATATTATCACTAATCTTCTTAGCAATATTGTTGAGGTTAAATTAAATCCAGAAGATAATATTCCCAACAAAGATTTAATCTTGCGCTATCGAGTGTCCGGGAAAGAAACTCAAGCCACAGTATTAACTCAAGCAGATGAAAAAGGCGGCCATTTTGCCCTTTATCTCGTCCCCGCAATTGAATACAAAACTAACGAGATCGTGCCGAAAGATGTGGTTTTTCTGATGGATACTTCCGGTTCTCAAGCGGGAGAACCGATCGCCAAATCCAAAGAACTGATGCGGCGTTTTATTCATGGTTTAAACCCTAATGATACCTTTACCGTCATCGATTTTGCAAATACGGCTCAAGCACTTTCTCCCACTCCTTTAGCGAATACGAAAAGAAACCGCGATCGCGCTTTAGACTATGTAGAAAGGTTAGAAGGAAATGGCGGTACAGAACTCCTGAATGGTATTAATGCCGTGTTAAACTATCCCCCAGCCCCCGCAGGACGCTTGCGAAGTGTCGTATTACTCACCGATGGTTATATCGGCAACGACAACGAAATTATCGCCCGAGTTCGCGATGAATTAAAATACGGCAATCGTCTTTATAGTTTTGGAGTCGGAAGTTCCGTCAATCGCTTTTTACTCGATCGCCTTGCAGAAGTTGGACGAGGAACCATGCAAGTGATTCGTCAAGATGAACCTAGTCAAGAAACAGTTGAAAAGTTTTTTCAACACATTAATAATCCCGTCTTAACTAATATTAGCGTTAGTTGGGAAGGGGGAGGCAATTCACCTGATATTTATCCTCAATTTTTGCCGGATTTATTTGCGAATCAACCTTTAGTTTTATTCGGACGTAAAGGCGATCGCACTAACGGTAAATTGAGAGTTACAGGCATTGCAGCCGGAGGACGACGTTATAATAAAACTATTGAGGTGAACTTCAATAATGAAGGGAATTTGGCGATCGCGCAACTGTGGGGGCGATCGCGAATTAAAGAACTCATGACCCAAATGGTAGGGGGAGAAACCGTCTCGGGAGTAGAAGGCATTACCAATACTGCTCTCACTTATCGTTTATTGTCCCAATACACTGCCTTTGTCGCCGTGAGTGAGGAAATTCGCGTCGATCCCGACGGCACGCGACGCAGGGTAGATGTTCCGGTAGAATTACCCGAAGGTGTGAGTTTTGAAGGCATTTTTGGCGACTCAGGTGAGAAACTTAATGATACTTATGGGGGATCCACTTCTCGTGGAACTCCTGCTTCAGCAGTCCCACCACCCTCTGTACCCGCGCCATCGGGACGGACTTTAGGAAGGGTAAATCGTCCCAGTCCTCGCCCTCAATACCGACAAAACCGACGCGATCGCGAACAAAATCAACCTGCGGATTCTTCTCCTCTTGTTGATGGTATTCCTACTCAACAGCCCCAAGAAACAGAGGAACAAGCAATTGCTTTACCCTTGGAAGTTACCCTGGCCAATGGATTCGATCGCGCCACAATTGACGCTTTAAATCAATATCTTCGCAATATTTATATCCCTAATGGTGTCAGTGGAGAATTGATGTTTGAATTGCGTCTTCGTAACGGACGAATTGACCGCGCTATCCTGGACGATGTGGCTTCAACAGTGACAGAAAAAACCCTCATTGATGAAATTCGTCGTCGTTTATTAACATGGTCGCCTCCCCAAGGAATAAGCGGGACTTACGAAATTAAATTGCGCGTTCGTTAAACAGTAAATTATCGGGTGCATCTCAAATTTGTAAATTTATCATTTAGGTCATAAAAGAAAACTTCTTGATTGTGGAACAAGCAGGATGCTTGTTCGGGAATTATACCAAATTAGTCACGGGCATCCTGCCCGTTCCACGGTAAAATAGAAGAAATATTCTGTTCAGGATGGATATTTTTGCAAAACTGAGATGTACCCAAACGATCGGAGTTTTCTTGCACAGAAAACTCCGATCATTCTCAGAAATAACAAAATAATTATAAGATAGAATGTAAACCGAGTTTAACAATGAAAGAGCAACGCATTATTGACCACGATCGCTTATTTAAAGAACTGCTTACCGTCTTTTTTGTAGAGTTCGTGGAATTGTTTTTTCCTGAATTGCGGGAATATCTCGATCCTAACTCCGTAACGTTTTTAGATAAGGAAGTCTTTACGGATGTAACTTTGGGGGAACGTTACGAAACCGATCTCATAGTCCGAGTTCATTTTGCCGATAAAGACTCTTACTTTTTGATTCACGTTGAGAATCAATCTTCTCCCGATATCGCATTTAACCAGCGAATGTTTCGTTATTTTGCTCGCTTGTATGAGAAATTCAATGTCCCTGTTTATCCGATTGTAATATTTTCCTACGATCGACCCAAAAAAGCTGCCATCAATTACCATAAAGTCAGCTTTCCTGACTTTGATGTTTTGCGGTTTAACTATCGAGTTATTCAATTAAATCGCCTCAATTGGCGAGATTTTCTAGAGCAGAAAAATCCAGTTGCATCGGCGTTAATGGCAAAAATGAATATTACTTCCGAAGATAGACCAAAAGTTAAGCTAGAATGTTTGCGGCTTTTGGTAACACTGCACCTCGATCCGGCTCGAATGCAATTGATTTCCGGGTTTGTGGATACTTATTTAAAATTAAATGAAGCAGAAAATCGCATATTTGTCGAGGAAGTTGCTACAATTAAACCAGAGAACAAGGAGGAAGTTATGCAAATCGTAACAAGTTGGATGGAAGAAGGGATCGAGATTGGTATCAAGCAAGGGCTTGAACGAGGTCGCGAAGAAGGTCGTGAAGAAGGTCGTGAAGAAGGACGACGACAAGGGTGGTTAGAGGTTCTTTTACGCCAGCTTACACGACGTTTTGGACAGCTTGAGTTAAAAATAGAAGAGCAAATTTCTCAGTTAACGCTGGCGCAGTTAGATGCTTTAGGTTTAGAAATGTTGGATTTTGAGAGTTTGCAAGATTTGACAACTTGGTTGACGAATGTTGAACAAAAAACTGAGAGTTTAGAGGGCGATCTCGATAAAGAAGAATAGAATCTCTTTTGCTTGCGATCGCATCATCTCAAATCGTAGCCCACCATAAATCCGCGATCGACAACTGTTCTAAATTAACAGCCTCACCATTGCGAACTTCAGCAAACAGGCGATCGCACTTCTCCCGAAATTTTAAATTTCCCGTCCCCTCAAGTCGCGCTAAAGTATTGGAGATCGAGAAACAAATCCTTGATGAAAACAGCCTTAGTCCATGAATGGTTAACCCCCCAAGCAACCGGAGGATCGGAATTAGTCGTACAGGAAATTCTCCAGCACGTCGAAGCGGATCTCTATGCTTTAATTGACTTTGAATCGGTTAACCCAGAGAGTTACCTATATGGGCGCAAAATCGGTCATACTTTCCTACAACATTTTCCCCTCGCCCGCAACGGCGTACAAAAATATTTACCCTTTCTTCCCTTCGCGATCGAACAACTGGACCTAGGAGACTACGATCTCATTCTCTCCTCTTCCCACGCCGTCGCCAAAGGAGTCCTCACCCGTCCCCACCAACTCCATCTCTGCTACTGTCACACCCCCATGCGTTACGCTTGGGATTTAACCTTTGATTATCTCCGCAGCAGTCGTATGGGAAACGGAATTCCAGGTGTATTCTCTCGCTATATTCTCCATCGCCTGCGAGAATGGGATGTTATTTCCGCCAACCGCGTTGACTATTTCATCGCCAACTCCCAATATACAGCCCGTCGTATCTGGCGCTGTTACCGACGCAAAGCCGAAATCATTTATCCTCCCGTAGACTGCGATCGCTTTGCTTTTTCTCCTCAAAAAGAAGACTTTTATCTGGTTGTTTCCCGCTTGGTGAGTTATAAAAAAGTGGGTTTAATTGTCGCAGCCTTCAATCAATTACAACTCCCCCTCGTAGTGATTGGCGATGGCGCAGAATTAACCCGTATTAAAGCCATAGCCCGCGATAATATCCAAGTGTTAGGATCCCAACCAAATGCAGTTTTAGAACAGTATATGGCCACAGCTAAAGCCTTCGTTGATGCAGATTGTGACGACTTTGGCATTGCCCCCGTCG